>NZ_WOWT01000021.1:0-77129 GCF_009746545.1 Oceanobacillus sp. AG | reverse complement strand
GTATTGTTGTTATATCAATTCCCATAATTTGCATGAGTAATACTCTGATTGGGCTTAGGATTTATTTTCATTATAGTTTGTGGATACGCAAAGCGTAGCCATGATTGTTTCAGTGGGGGGAAGGGATCCCCACTGAATGAAGTTTCACTTTATGGAGTAAGTATTTGTATTTAGCAATCTTTCCGCTTATGATAGTACTATATATTTTCTGTAAAACTCTGACAACTCAACTGGGAGAATGGAGGAATCCATCTTGATGACCTATACGATTGAAAAAACAAATACGAAAATTATTCCGCTGGAAGTGCCAGCACCTAACACGTTAAAGAGCATTAACTTTTATTTACTTCAAAAAAATGACCGGACGTTTTTAATCGATGCTGGCCTTGATAAAGATACCTACTGGGAATATTTACAGCAATCCATGCAAGCAAACGGAATCCAGTTCCGTGATTTGACGGCAATTTTATTAACGCATCATCACTTCGACCACGTGGGGCTTGTTCACCGGATTTCTAAAGAATACGATACTCCGGTCTATATCCACCCCTACGCACTACCGAAGATAAAAGGAGACCCGGAATTTTTATATAAAAACTATACATTCTTCGCTGATTTACTGAATAAATTAAATACTGGAGAATTCGGAGCAGAACAGGTAAAAGCTAGATACAAGCGGCAAATGAACAATCCGAAAACAGCTTTAAACTGGAATGTGAAAGCAATTGAATCAAGTACACTATTCGACTTTGATGTGATTGAAATCCCCGGACATGCGCCGGATCAAGTTGCGTTTTATTTACCAGAAGAAAGTATTATCTTCATCGGGGATTTATTAATCGATCATTTAAGGAGTAACGCCTTTGTCGAACCAGCACTGGATGGGACCCGAATCCCTGCCCTTACGCAACACGTAGCTTCGCTTGAAAAAATTATCGAGCTCAATCCGGAAACTGCCCTTTCTGGACATGGGAAGGTCATCTATGAACCTGCTAAACTAGCAAAAAGAAGGCTTGATGCGATTGAAGCAAAAGCAAAAAGCATCAAGTCCATCATCGAAGCAGGCATTACAACCGGAAGGGAAATCGTGAAAAAACGGCACCCAAACAAATACGAAGATATCTTCTTCACGCTCATGTCTGACACACTAAGCTTCCTCGACTACCTCGAAACAAAAGGCCAACTAACCAAAAAAGAAAAAAACGGAATCTGGCACTGGGACACGGGGTCAGAGCATTTGTCCCAAAAACACTACGGTAAATGGCAATGAAAGGAGTCTACACATTGGAACAACTATTACAACATTTAAAAGAAAACTTAACAGAAGATCAGGTAACAACGAATAAAACCGTAAGAGAATTACATGGTCGCGACGAAACATATCTTGCAGAGAGTCTACCGGACGTTGTCGTCTATCCGAAATCAACAGCAGACGTTGCCCACATTATTAAAGTTGCCCAAAAGTTTAATACACCTGTCACCCCTTTTGGAGTCGGGTCCAGCCTAGAAGGTCATATCATTCCGTACAAAAACGGAATCACAATTGACTTCTCTTTAATGAATAAAATCTTAGAAATTAAAGCTGAAGACTTGCTCGTGAAGGTCCAGCCTGGTGTGACGAGGGAACAGCTCAATAAAGAACTGAAAAAACACGGATTGTTCTTCACCGTCGATCCAGGAGCAAACGCAACACTTGGAGGTATGGCTGCAACGAATGCAAGTGGTACAACTTCTGTTAAGTATGGTGTGATGCGAGACCAAGTGAGAGATATGGAAGTTGTTCTTGCAGATGGCAGCATTATCCATACAGGAAGCTTAGCAACGAAATCATCTTCCGGCTATCATCTGAACGGACTTTTCGTCGGGTCGGAAGGTACACTCGGCTGTTTCACGGAATTAACATTGCAAGTATACGGAATTCCTGAGCATATTGTAGCAGCCCGCGCGGTATTCCCGGATCTCTCCGATGCTTTCCAGGCTGTAACATCAATTTTACAAGCTGGTATTCCAATTGCACGGGTAGAATTTGTCGATGAAGCATCGATCGTTCAATTAAATAAATTCAGCGATACAGATTACCCGGCAGTCCCGACACTTTTCCTTGAGTTCCATGGGAATGCAGAAGGTCTCAAGGCAGACCTCGCCTTTGCAAAAGAAATTATGGAAGATCAGAGCTGTCAGGAGTTTATTTCTGAATCGGATACAGCAGCCCGCAATCACTTATGGGAAGCTCGTCATAACTTGGCCTATGCCTTTGCTCATGATTATCCAGGTAAAAAAATGATGCTCACCGATGTAGCCGTACCGATTTCGGAACTAGCGAACGCTGCAATTTATGCACGACAGGAAGTTGATAAATTAGGGATACCGGGCGGAATTGTTGGGCACGTCGGGGACGGAAATTTCCATTCCATTCTAATGATTGATTTGGATAACGAAGAGGAGATCAGGAAGGCAAAAGAATTCAACAAAAACATTGTTCTCTATGCGCTGGAACGCGGTGGAACTTGTACGGGTGAACATGGTGTCGGGATTGGGAAAAAGCCATACCAAGAGCAAGAACATGGTGCTTCTCTTGAAATAATGAAGCAGATTAAGAAGACATTAGACCCGAATAACATCTTAAATCCAATGAAGATTGTAGATATCGATTAAGCGAAAGAAACGCATCGCAGCGGCTCAAACCCTTGAACCGTTGTGATGCGTTTTACTTTCCTCTAACCTATAAAATATATTTATCGATTTCTTTCACAAGGTCGACAAGCTGCGGTTTACTCACTTGTGCACTTGCTCCGACCTTTTCCCCCTTATGATATAAATCATCCGTGATCAGGGAGGAGAAAATAATGACCGGGATCCCTTTCAGACGATTATTTTGCTTTATCCGGTGGGTCAGATGATGCCCGTCCATCTGGGGCATTTCAATATCTGTCAGTACAAGCTGCACGATTTCTTCGGGATGGACCGATTGATCCTTCGCAAGTACTTCCAAATAATCCCAAGCTTCCTTCCCGTTTTGAAAAACTGTCACATTATCATAGCCGGATTTTTCCAATGTATCTTTAAGCAATGCCCGTAATACACTTGAGTCTTCTGCGAGAATAATTTTTTTCATCGTGCGTTCCCTCGGCCCTAACGCTTTAATACTGTCCACATTCCCGCCTAATTCCGGATTGATTTCGACGACGATTTTCTCAATATCAAGGAAAACCGCGAGCGTGTCATCATTAAGTTTAATCAAGCCTGTCGCATACGGTTGGTTACCTGTGGCGAGTTCGCTTGGCTTCTCAATTTGCTCCCAGGAAATCCGGTTGATACGCTTCACTTTATGCACCCGAAAGGCAATCTTGATCTGGTTTAGTTCGGCGATAATAAAATGATCTTGCTCTGGATTTATCGAATCCTCTTTATTTACAATGTCTGAAAGCTTGACTACAGGTATGATTTCTCCCCTCAAGTGGATGACACCTTCTACATAGTCAGGAGCTTTCGGAATGCTTGTAATCGGAATAGGAGTGATGATTTCCCTCGTTTTCAGCACATTAATCGCAAAGGTTTCATCCCCTAATTCGAAAAGGATAATTTCCAGTTCATTCGTTCCACTTTCTAATAAAATTCCATTGTTTATACTTTTTGTCATACCGATTCTCCTATCTCCAATACGTGAGATATTTTACACTATATTTTACGGTGTTGCCACCATATTTTCAATCGATATTGACATGAAGCATTTTATATATCAAAATCCCATCGCTGTGACATGGTAAATTCTAGCGGTTTTTTCATAATATGCAGCTCTCCAACCGGTGGAAATAGCTTTTTCCAGAAATCTGATTCATTACGATGTATGTTCCGCGAGACGTGAATCGGTGCTTTCTCTCATTTGCTTTTTCCGCTCGGTCATTCTTAAATAAAGGTTATTGCCGAGTAAGGAGACGATGATGAACAATGTACCGATATAATCATACGCAGTCAGGCTAGTGCCTTGGATAAATGAAATGGTCAGCGTTGTGATTGGTACAAAGTTAATGAATAATAGCGCATTAATCGGTGACAAGATCGTCACCCCGACATTCCAGCCTACAAGTGCAATAACTCCGGGGAAAATTGTCATAAATGCCAAATGTGGACTCGTCACAACTAGCGTCTCAACTGTTGGAACTGAAACATAGCCGGTAAGAGTTAAGATAGCAACGATAACTACCGCAGTTCCTGTCCCTAGCAAACAACTTAACGTGGAATAGCGTAAGGCAGACCAACCAGCAAACCGTGGTCCCCCCATCGTATAGACAACCCAGCCAATCACTGCAATTAATATTAACAAGGATGGAAACATATTGCTCGTTGCGCCGAGGAATGATTGGATATCTCCCTTTGTAATAACCAATACCGCCCCGACAAAAGCAAGAACGACGAATCCTAAGGTAAGACTTTTCGGTAAGCTTTTATATAGCAAAGAGACGATCACGATGGAGATCATCGGCATTAATGCTTCCATGACCGAGGCAACCATGATTCCAGACTCCCCTAATAAGTCTTCTCCCCAGAAGATCAGCAAATTATAAATGGTAAATGCCATTGTACCGAAAAACCATAGTTGTTTTCCATTTCCTTCCAAACGGAAAGCCTGCTTCCCTTCTTTCCATAATAAAAACGCCACTAAAATGACGCTTACACCTACATAACGAATAATAGTAAAATAAAATGGATCAATATGTTGAAACGCCGAATGGGCAACTGGGAACATCGCACCCCAGGATGCCGCGGCGATAAAACAAAGAATTGCTCCAAACCACAAACTCTTTCTCATTCCTGCCCTTTTCCCCTCTCTTTATCTATTCTATTACGATTGTCTAACACTTTAGGTATCTTGTAAAACGAATTAAAATGATGACATCCATCACTTTAAGTGATACCATTGAGTTGCTATAAGATTGAGGAGGAAAGTCATGGAATTAAAGGATTTGGAAATATTCCAAGTTGTGGCGAAGAAAGGGACGATTACAGCTGCAGCGAAAGAACTTCGCTACGTCCAATCCAATATCACATCTCGGATTCAAAAATTGGAAGAAGAATTGAACACACCTTTATTTAATCGCCACCGTCGCGGCATGACTCTGACACCGGAAGGAAAAAAGCTTTTGACATATAGTAAGGACATTACGTTGCTCGCCAAGGAAATGAAAAAGGCAGTGCAAAGTAAAGAAGAACCTGCCGGGAGACTCGAAATTGGCACAATCGAAACAGTCTTTCAACTGCCGAATATCCTTGCTTCTTTCGTTAAAAAGTACAAAAATGTCAATTTGTCGCTATATTCCGGAGTGACCGACCATTTGGAAAAACAAGTATTGGACCACCAGTTGGACGGTGCCTTTGTGACGGCGGGGAATTTCTCTCCAGAAATTGTGGCGCATGAAGTGATTGAAGAGGAACTTGTACTCATCGCCCACCACCAAGCAGATTTGACCGATGCAATCCAGGAAGAGCCGGTTCTTTGTTTTTCAAAAGGATGTGGATACCGGGCCCGCCTGGAGTCTTGGTATGAGGATGAGAATATTCATCCGAAGAAAATTATGGAGTTCGGTACATTGGAGACGATCCTCCGTAGTGTTGTCGTCGGACTGGGGATTGCCTTTGTTCCGAGATCATCCGTAAGTCATTTAGAAGAAAGTGGGCTGATCTCCTGTTATTCTTTACCGGATGCATATAGTAAAGTGAAAACAATGTTCATTCGGAGAGAAGATACATTCCTTACAAATACATTGCAGAAGTTTATTGAAACAATTGAAACGAATAAAGATATGGAGATTCATTCGCTTAAATATTAATACGAAAGACAGTTTTGCTAGTCATTATATTTACCTACTTTAAAATCTTACACCTTCTTTAACTATTTTAATTGACTAAAATTAGTAGTCCTAATAATCCTATAACGCAAACTGTACTAATTATAGCTAAGACATTTAAGACTTTATTTATTTTCTGTTTCTCTTTAAATATTTTGCAGAGTATAAAGTAAACCCCAATGCCTACCATTCCACCTAATGTATTACCTATAAAATCTGTGATATCGGATGCACCAATGGCAAATACGAATTGAAATATTTCAAACAATAAACTTACACTCGCTATTGGTGCAATTTTTTTCAAAAACGACCAATTTGGCTTCAACATGCTCAAATAAATTCCAAAAGGTATAAAAATAATGATGTTTAAAATAATCTCATCAAAATCAATTTGATTATTAATAATCGTCGAATCTGCAAAAGGGACTATATTAATATTTCTCATGTAAGGCAATTCATAAGAAGATAAAGCCATTTTAAACAAGATAATCCAAGTTAATGCAAGCAGATAGATAACTAGAAGACTAATAGTTATTACCCGTTGACGTCTTTTGATTTTTTCCACATTAAGCCGCTCCATCTGTTACCACCTTTTCCATTGTAAGAAGCATCGTACGGAGATAAACACTATACCCTGCTCCACCATTAAAACTACTTTCCCTAAATCTACTACCAGGTGGGGGATATACGGTCCATAAAACTCTAACATTCAGTGGGGGGAAGGGTCCCCCACTGAATGAAGTTCACTTTATCTAAGTCCATCATCCATATGGGCAAATCCGATGTCTGTATCAACCGCTCCGTAAACTTTCGATGTTGCTATATTTTCTCCCTGAAGCCAGCCAGAGAAATCAAATATAGTTGGTTCCCGATTTTCTCCAAGCGCAAGCCACGCTTGTTTTTCTTTTGGTAAATACGCAGACGTATGAATTGTTCCGGCCCAGCTTTTATATTGTTTAGAAAATACACCTTGCTCCGGATCATTCATAAAATGGAAGGCTTCCGCTACACTACCAAGAACTTCTTTTTCTGATATTTTTTCCAACCGGGCTTCAGAATCAACTAAATGCCGACGGTTCTCTTCTTTCAGGATTTCAAAATGGTTCGTACAGCTCTGCGCGCTCCGAACTGCGACACCTCGGGGACTTGTTTCAATGATGAATGTTTCTTCATTTGGGTCTAGTACGATATAGCTGAAACTATGTCGGTGCGGGATTTCTTTTAGAAAATCAATCGTTTCTTCGACTGTAGCACAAGTCTCAAGAAGCATCCGACCGATCATCCAGCAAACAAATCCTGCGCCGGGCTTTTTCCGATTAATTGCATTATATCCCATTACAAGACCTTTCTCATTCATGCCATCCATCCGACCGGTTATTCTCTGGGCAGGTCCGATTGTTGCGTATCCAGTATCAGTCGGCTCGTAAATATGATATCTTCCCTCATATGTTTTTGGATGGAAATCATAATTTCGCACCATAAAGTCTTTCCCGGTCACGATGGAACAGCCGCTTTTCTCAATGGGCAAGCGGTAGCCGGAAAAATCTCGCAAAATGATAGACATCGGGAGTTGCAATGCATCTTTCAACCCTTCAAGTTCTTCCCAAATTCCAGGTGCATATTTTGTAAGCATCTCTTTCGTTTCTTGTTCCTTTGCTGTAAACCTTGGCTGGCGCACTTTCCAGATCCGCTCCCGGTTTTTCATGATCAAGGAATCTTTGATTTGTTCACCGAGCATGAAGCCATAATCATAATGCGAACCACGAAACTGCACCACATCACTATAAATCCGCTTCAATCGTTTCCCTCCTCTATTACCATTGTACTTGAAAAGGGCTTCCGGGTCAGCCACGGGATATTGATACGCTTGGTCTGTGACCTGGAACCTTAAGATTACGCTAGGGCGGGAGCTATAGAGTCCAGTCACCTGACTTCACATGAAAATGGATTTTAATAAGAGTTGTCAGTAACCTAGAGCGCTAGTATTTTGCCGAGACAGGCATTGACAGGTCATTTCTGTGCTTTAACAGAGCAGTAAAAAGTAGTGGCTGGCACTAACAACTCTCATCATTACCCAACAATCATTCTCAAACAAAAAAACAGACACTGATCAACCGGATCAGTGCCCAATACATAAGCTATTTAGACCGCAAGTGGGACAAATGCTCTGACCCCCGTGTCCCACTTCGGTTACTTGCCGCGTTCTTGCATTCTTTCGTGTTCGCCTAGTGTGGAGATGTCGATTCCTTTCATGGCGGTACCTAATTCTTTGGACAGTTGGCCGATTAATTCATAATCCTCGTAATTTGCTGTTGCTTGGACGATCGCTTTGGCGAATTTCTCTGGGTTTTCCGATTTGAAAATTCCTGAACCGACAAATACACCATCTGCTCCAAGCTCCATCATTAATGCAGCGTCTGACGGGGTTGCAACTCCTCCTGCTGCATAGTTGGATACCGGTAATCTACCCGCTTCTTTAATTTGTTTTAAAATTTCATAAGGGGCACCAAGAAGTTTTGCCTCGGTCATTAATTCATCATCGCTCATCACAGAAACTTTTCGCACCTGTGCTTGAACTTGGCGCATATGACGGACAGCTTCTACAATGTTTCCAGTTCCAGGTTCACCTTTCGTACGAATCATTAAGGCACCTTCCCCAATTCGGCGAGCAGCTTCACCTAAATCTCTTGCACCACAAACAAATGGTACGGTAAAATCACTTTTCAGCAAATGAAATTCTTCATCTGCAGGTGTGAGCACTTCACTTTCATCGATGAAATCTGCTCCAAGTCCTTCTAGCACACGAGCTTCTACAATATGACCGATTCGAGCTTTTGCCATTACCGGAATATTTACAGCCTGGATTACTTCTTCGACAATGCGTGGGTCTGCCATCCGAGCTACTCCGCCTGCTTTTCGTATGTCTGAAGGCACACGCTCTAATGCCATGACCGCAATCGCACCGCTTTCTTCCGCGATTTTTGCCTGCTCCGCATTAACGACGTCCATGATGACCCCGCCTGTTTTAATTTTCTCCAATACTTCTGCATGTTTTGTCAGTCCTTGAATTGCCAACTGGACCACTCCTTTGATTTATTAGAATTTTAGTTTATTATAAGAGTATAGTGACACCATTAAAAGAACCAGATTATTAACTTTTGACAGGGTCAGATTGTAAGGAGGTCCCTAAATGAATATGTTAACTTGTCATTTAGAGCGAGAAAGTGAGATCCCGCTCTATGAACAATTATATAATTTTATAAAAAAAGAAATTATGGAAGGAAGAATTACGTATGGTTCGAAGCTTCCATCCAAACGGAAGCTCGCGGATTTTTTAAAGATAAGTCAGAACACGATTGAACAAGCTTACGATCAATTAGTCGCGGAAGGTTATATTGAGGCAAAACCAAGAAAAGGCTATTTCGTCCTCGCCTCGGAAGACCTCGAATATGTACAGCCAGCACGAACCATTCAGGAATACCAAATCGAAAAGAAACAAATCCGTTATGACTTCCATCCGAGCTGGATCGATACCGAGCATTTTCCCTTTGCCAAATGGCGGAAGTACGCGAAAGATATTATAACGAAGGACAATCAAGAATTACTTCTCATGGGAGATCCGCAGGGAGAGCTTCATTTAAGAGAGGAAATCGCGACTTATATTTATCAAGCCCGCGGGGTACAATGCTCTCCCGACGACATCATTCTCGGCGCTGGAATTGAGACTCTGTTGCAACAATTTATCCTGCTTATGGGGAGTAAGACTACTTATGGCGTGGAAGATCCTGGTTATCATGTCATGTCTCGAATGCTCAAGCACTATCCGAATAAAGTGTATCCTTTGCAGGTCGATAACGATGGGGTAAAAATTGGTGAACTCGAGCGAACACCAATTGATATTATGTACGTCACCCCGTCCCGGCAATTCCCTTTTGGTTCCGTACTTTCAGCCAACCGCAGGATTAAATTGCTGAACTGGGCAACGGAGAAGGATGACCGCTATATTATTGAAGATGATTATGACAGTGAATTCCGCTATACCGGTAAATCGATTCCGTCCCTGCAAAGTCTTGATCAGAATGAAAAGGTCGTCTATCTTGGCACCTTTTCCAAATCCCTGATTCCGTCCATTCGAATCAGCTATATGGTGCTCCCGAAGCACTTAATGAAATTTCACAGGAAAAAGTTATCTTATTTCCAATGCTCGGTCTCTCGTATTGACCAGCATATCCTCGCACAATTTATGAAAGAAGGCGATTTTGAAAGACATCTTAACCGGATGCGAAATGTGTACCGACGGAAAATGGAATTGACCTTAGAAACACTTGCATCGTATCAAGATTTTGTTGAGGTAATCGGGGACTTATCCGGCTTTCATGTTGTTTTGAAAATAAAAAACGGAATGTCGGAAGCAACACTCGTTGAAAAAGCTTATCAAGCAGATTTAAAAATATACCCGCTTTCCTTTTATGTGATGGAAGAGCAGTTCGGCACGGAACCGATTATTTTGCTCGGATTTGCGAGCATACCCGAGACAGAATTAGAGGAAGCGATTCAGTTGCTGATGGGTTGCTGGGAAACTCAGAAATAAGCCCTTGTTTACCAATATATATAGCGAGGAGGGATTGCTTTATGGACAAAGAATCGTACAAACGTCGAAAGCGAATGTTGTATCCACGTGACAACCTGAATGCCGTTGGGATGGATTAGCTGGAAAACAAGGATTTACTATTGAAGAACTTGATAACTTGATGACGCGGATCATTTTCGAAGCGAGAGATGAAAAAATCAAATATTCAGTATTCAAAAGTAAAATAAAAATATTAACTCACTTGCTAGTGTATAAACGTGACATTCGAAAACACTACGAACTGTCACGTTTTCTGTTTTACTTGAAAACCATTCCCTTCACACCCCCTCTCCTTATCGGGTACAATAGAAGTAATAAGCAATATAAATGAAGGAGGATTCCACCATGCGATGCGGTGAAAAATGTTTTCGCGTAACAATTGAGAAAGATAATGAAACAAAAAGTATCCCCGTTTACGCCAGAACACAAATCGAAGCAAGAAGAGCGGTCCGCAGAAAATACGGTAAGGAAATTGACATTCGTACCGTCCGAAAATAAATGCTTGATCGAGCACGAATTTTACCTGAATTGGTTCATCATACATACTCCCCGTTGACACCTCTTTTTCCCTAGTTAACTACCTATCCCTTCCATATATTTAAGCACTAAGCACCTTTCAGACTCACCTAAATTGTCGTATTATTAAAACGAGTTTATCCAGAGAAAGGGTGCTTGCATGCTAAAGAAAATAAAAATACTTACTTATCCACTTATGCTTTTATTTACTCTCCTTTTACTAAGCGCATGCGGGGATGATGATACGAATGAAGCAGAGAAATCTGAACCGGATGATCCAGACACGGCTGACGTAGAAGAAGATACAGGGAACGATGAAAGTAATGAGAGCGTTACTACCGGGGAAGCTGCTTTCACTGCGTTAGAACATCTGGAAGCAACAGCTATTATAGATGGGGATTTTGAAGCCGTAAAGATTGAGGAGGGCCCGTCTCCAAATAACTACTATCATTCCATCGCCAGTAACGGTCTCCTTATCATGGAAGATAATGATACTAGTCTCTATATGGATTATTTAGAAGGGACATGGGCAGGCTTAACAACTTCGATTGAGTCGTTGGAAAGTGATGCGGAAAAAGGTAGAATTACCCATTCAAACAACAGTTATACCGAAATACTTGATGAAAAATATTATTTTATAAGTTCTCTCCCAATTGGTGATAACGAATTTGACAGGGAAAACGCCTTATTAGAATTAGATATGGAGTCAAGGGAAATTAGAGAAATCCTGCCTGAAGAAGGATTCAACACCATTGCAAAAAATGAGGACACTCTTTTTGTCGGAACGGATGAGCGTATTTATGCAATTGACCTTGAGACGAACGAAATTCTTTGGGAAAATGACGATGGAATTAGCAGTAGTTGGTTTCCACAGTTTTCTCTGACAGATAATAATATCGTCTTCTCCAGTTGGGAAATCCTTGAAGTGTACTCCCAGGAAACAGGAGAACTCATTTACGAAGATGAAGGTTTCTTCTATGATGTCGCAACGGATGGCGATATGTTTTATGGTCTAATGAATGTTTCAGACTACGGTGATGGGGAAATTCAAATCATTTCTTTCCATGAAGAAGATGGAAGGCAGGAAGAACTGACAGAGGCCATTCCTATTGACCACGTCTATGATGAAAATAATGTTACACTTGATTTAATCAATAATCGCTTCTTTGTTAAAGTAGAGAACGGTATTTTAGCCTATGATGCGAGCTCATATGACCATCTTTGGACTGATGCTTACGGAACAATTGACGATCAAGATACGGATGATGATTTCAGTTATTATATGTACAGCGCTTATTCGGATGATTATATCTACATATACACCGAGGCATTAGGTAGCGCAAGCACGGATTCAAAAAACCTATTCAGTGTACTTGACGCAGCAACTGGAGAAGTTCTAGAACACTATCATCTTGGAAGTGATGCGGCAGCCGGACCATTTCTTGACGAAGCGACTGGAAAGGTCATGATATACTACAATGAAGGTGACACATCCACTGCTTACATTCGCGACATTCAGTAAGTTTTCTAGTACGAACCTAAATTTAGGCAAAGTTGTTTTTGGGGTTATGACCAAATACAGCTTTGCCTTTTTCCAGTTATAAAAATTTGACCATCTTCATATATATAATGGATAACAAGAATGGAGGAATCCATATGAAAGCAATTAGTGCTATTCTAATGGACTATCCGAGTTCCGCGCATCTTCACCGAGCATTAACCTCACTCTATAACATTAATTCCCAGCTACATTCCGTCACAATCCTGCAAGAAAAAGATATTCACCTTCCCATGCCTAAGAAGCAAAGCATGCTCCCAAATCCAGTTGTTCACACCTATCAACCAAATGGATTTGGAAAGCTTCTAAATGAAGTAATAGCACAACAAAAAAGTGAATACATCCTTTTTCTAAAACAGTCCGAGTATCTTTCTCCTAAAATCACAAATGAAGCACTCCAGTTGACCCCCTCCCAGGCGATCATGCAGCATAACTACTCCCTAAAGCATATTTCGCTGCCCTTCCCCCTCCTCGTCCGGACAGCATATTTACAGAATCATCCTTTTCTACTGGATCATCAGCTCCCTTTCAAAGATGCACTCTTTTCTGCATGGCTTTCCACCATGGATGATGCAGTGATAGTAGATAAAAAAGACCTAATAAAGCGGGCAACTGAAAGTACAACGCGCGACCGGATCGAAAAGCTCCAACTGCTTGAAAAATATCACTACAAGAAAAGCTCTACGGAACACCCGAGCCTTACCATTCTCATGGCAAACTATAATATGGAAAACTATGTGGAAGCCGCAATAACATCATGCCTTTTCCAAACCGAAAGGCCAGAACAAATTTGCATCATCGATGATGGTTCAACGGATGACTCCTATAAACACATGCAAAACTGGCGACATGAGCCCGTAATCCAATTATTCACCAAGGAGAATGCGGGAAAAGCAAAGGCACTCAATGATTTACTGCCTTATGTTACTTCTGATTTTATTTTAGAGCTCGATGCAGACGACTGGCTTGACGCGGATGCTGTTTCTGTAATCAAAAGTCATCTCCCTCATCTACCTGAAGATGTTGCTGTTTTATATGGTAATTTCAGACGATGGAAGCAGCGAGAAGGGAATATTCTGTTCAAAAGTATAACGACAGGAAGACCGGTTCATGAAAGAAAGGATTTATTGTCTTATCACTTCCCGCTTGGTCCACGAATCTACCGGACGGCTTCATTAAAAGCAATCGGCGGGTTTCCCATTGTTCCTTTTAAAAATGGCAGGTTGTTTGAAGATGTAAGTGTGCTAAACCATTTAATCACAACGTACCGTTTCCAATATGAAAATTTCACCGTTTATAATATTAGGGAACATAAGGAAAGTATTACACGAAAAAACAAGAAGCAGTGGTATGAATTTTTAAATTACTTATAAATGTTATGTTAAAAATCATTTTTCTTCATTGCCTTTGCCTTCAAAAAACCTGTTGATCGTTGAAATAATTAATCCCTGCTGCTGGGAGGTCATCATCGGATAAATTGGTAGGGCCAATATGCGATTTGCTGCTTGTTCCGCGACCGGGAACGCTCCTTTTTTATAATTCAAATAACGGAAAGCTTCTTGTAAATGTAAGGGGACTGGATAGTAAACCGCTGAAGCAATATGGTTTCTTGCCAATTCAGCCGCCAATTTATCCCGGTTATCCAGTTCGATACAATATTGATGGAAGGTATGCTCGCGACCACTCGGAACGTTTGGCTTCAATAAAAAGCCGGGTAAGTTTTTAGTATATCTTCTCGCGACTTCCTTCCTCTTATCCAAGAAAATATCTAAATAATATAATTTGACGAGTAAAATAGCTGCTTGCATCTCATCCAATCTGCTGTTCATACCAATTAAAGAATGATGATATTTTTTATCGCTCCCATGATTGCGGAGTTTGAGCATTGTTTCGTAGAGTGTTTTTTTATTCGTCGTGACAAGGCCCGCATCCCCGAGAGCTCCTAGATTTTTAGACGGGAAAAATGAAAAGCAGCCGATGTCTCCAATGGCACCAACTCGTTTTCCCTCAAACTCCGTGCCAATTGCCTGGCAAGCATCTTCAATCACACGTAAATTATATTTTTCAGCTAGGAACATGATCTCCTTCATATTTGCAGCCCTACCGTATAAATGGACAACTATGATTGCTTTTGTTTTTGGGGTAATAGCTGCTTCAATTTGGGCGGGATCCAAATTGTAGGTATCTGCTTCAATATCAACAAACACAGGAGATGCCCCAACTTCAGCAATTGCCTCAGCTGTGGCGAAAAAAGTAAATGGAGTTGTAATTACTTCATCTTTTGGGCCAATATTTAATGCTTTCAACGCCAAGACTAATGCATCCGTTCCATTCGCTACCCCGAGGGCATAGTTTGCTCCTACGTAGCCCGCGGCTAATTTCTCGAACATCTCCCCTTTTTCCCCAAGTACATAATTCCCACTATCCAACACTTCTGTTATTATTTCAAGAATAGGGGTACGTAATAAATTCAATTCTGCCTGTAAATCAACCATTGGAATCGGCTGCGTTATTTCTTCCTTCATTGGAATCCCCCCGTCCATTTCCGATTCCGATATACGTCATATTTAATTTATTTATTTCCTCTTCCTTTACTTTATTCCGACCGTCCAAAACGAGCTTGCAATTGGTGAACGCTGCAAAATCAAGATTCTCATATTCCTTATGGAAGGCTTGAATAATGATGGCATCTATTTCTTCAATCACCGAATCACTCAACTGTAGAGGGAGGACAGCATAACGTTCTATTTCACTTGTTGTAAACTGAGGATCATGGACAAAGATATTTGCCTTTGCTCGCTTAAGCTTATCAATGAGCATGAGCGCCGTAGACTTTGTAGGCTCTTTCACATTTTCCCGGTAAGAAAGCCCGAGGATAAGGATATTTTTATCCTGGAAAGTCCCTAACTCTTCTTCCATCTTCGCTAAGGAATAGTCAGCCATTTGATCATTAATCGTTCTCGCTAAGGGGGTTAGCCCACTAGTTAAGCCTTTATTGATGAAAAAGTAAGGATAGATTGGAATACAATGACCGCCAACGCCAATTCCGGGGTGATGAAGATGCGAATAAGGCTGACTATTACTTACTGTAATCACTTCATTGATATCAACATTTTTCTCATCCGCAAACATAGCCAATTCATTCGCGAGGGCAATGTTGACGTCCCGGTAAACGCATTCTGCTACTTTGGAAAATTCGGCTGTTTCGAGTGTACTTACATCTATCAGCTCACACCCTAGAGACTTCGTATAAAATTGTTTTGCTAATGAGAGACTTCTTTCATCCAACCCGCCAACGATTTTAGGATAGCTCTGTAGATCGCGGATGATCCGATTCGAGTAAACTCTTTCCGGACTGTAGGCAAGATGAAAATCTTCCCCCATTTTCAAACCTGAAACTTCTTCTATTTTCGTACCAAATCTATTGCGCGTATCGCCCGGTGCAAGTGTTGTTTCAAATATGATAAGAGAGCCTTTCTTTAATCCTTTCGCTATGTCCAGCACCGCTTGATCAATGAACCGATAGTCTATACGATTATCATCATCAATGAGAACAGGGACAATGACAATTATGATATTCGATTGTTGAACGGCCTCTGCAGTCCGCTTCGTTGCAGACAACATTTTACTATTATGAGCTTCGGAAACTAATTTTTCTAAACCTGGCTCATTTTTAATATGGGAAATCCCTTGATTGATCGATGATACAACATCTTCATTAATATCAGCACCATGCACATTAAACCCATTATTCGCAAACACTGCTGCTAATGTCAGTCCGATTTTACCAAGCCCGATTACAGCTACTGAATCGGTAGGTAAACTAGAATAGTCTGCCATACCATTCCCTCATTTCTTCATTAGTATGTGATACTTTATGTCATATATTGTTTCATTGATTGTACGTATGATTAGAAAAATAGAATCTGGTTTATCCTCATCATTCATCCACCTTCGTTAAGCTCATCATAAATAGATAGAAGCCGCTTTTCCATTTTTGCCCAACTGAATCTCTCTTCCATTACCTTTCTCGCTTGAAGACTCATTGCATGAATTTGCTTTCGGTTGAAGTTAAGATCGAGCAAACCTTTAGCATAATCTTCCGCGGTTGCTTCACGCCCTTTAACGACATAACCGCAATTATATTTCCGAATAAATTCTTTCATATCGTCACATTGATTCACAACTACCGGCAGGCCATTATTTAAATAGCTGAAGAATTTATTCGGCATTGCATATCGATTGTTCAAAGACCCTTTCGCATCCAAATCCACCCAACCCAAATCTGCTCCTTTCATCTTTTCTGGTATCTCCTCATAATCGACCCAGCCAGTTTGGATAATCTTATCCTCTAGGTGAGATGGGATTAAAAGAGGGTTCTCTGATTTTTTATTTCCACCAATCAGAATGACTTTGAGCGGGAACTGTTCATTACATAATTCTGTTATCTTCATTAACTTATGGAAGCTGCCTCTTTTTCCATTCATGACGCCTTCATACACGAGAACGAGCTGCTCATTCTTCCCTTGTCCTGGATGATAACCATTACTAAGTGGAGGTGTGTTGTAAATAACTTCTACTGATAAGGCTGCGTCCAGTGAATGGAAATCCCGTTTAATCGATTCGGAAACAGTTATTATCGTGTCTGTTTCATTTAACATCAGCTTTAACATGTCGCGCTTAATTTGTTCTGTCCGACTTGCTTGTTTCAAGAGCGGGTCTGGATCGACTTCATGGCTATCATATATTAATTTGCTTTGCTTTCCCCGAGATGAGAGTGCCCGTTTTACTTGAACACCAGTATACAGAGAGTAAAATTCATGTGCATGATAAATATCAGCCTGCTGAGCAATCGCCAATTGAATAAATCGGTCTGTATAGAGAATGTCTTTATTTTTTTTAATCGTAGTATAAAGTTTTTTTAACTGTTTTTCATGGTGGATTTCCTCATATGTTAGGATTTTGATGCCTTCATGAGAGAATTGTTCTTCCCTGAAATGCTCCTTAAACAGTGTACCGTCCACATCGAATAAATAACCATTCCTACGAGGTACAATCATCGTCACTTGAAATCCCGCTTTTACGAGACTTTTAGCTTCCTTCTTAAAGATTCTCGCATCTAAAAAAGGATGCTCCGATACTAATATACATACATGTTTCACGATAATTCTCACTCCTAACTGCACGAACTCCTGAACAACTAAAAACTTAAAGAATAAAATATAGAAATTGCTTGAGAAAGGAAAGTAGATGATGAAAGCATTGACGATTGTAGGTGCAAGGCCCCAGTTTATTAAAGCATGTATGTTGTCTAAAGCTTTTAAAAGCTATCCTCATATCAAAGAGATTATCGTTCACACGGGACAACATTATGACTATAATATGTCTGATGTTTTCTTTAAGCAGTTAGATATTGCTGAAGCGGATTATAATTTAGCTGTCGGCTCTGGGACCCATGGTGAACAAACTGCCAACATGTTGCTGAAATTAGAAAAGTTAATGATGTCTGTAAAACCGGACGTAGTAATTGTGTATGGGGATACAAACTCTACTGTAGCCGGAAGTCTCGCTGCAGCGAAACTCCATATTCCCATTGCTCATATCGAAGCTGGTCTTCGCAGTTTTAATAAAAAAATGCCCGAAGAAATGAATCGAATCATTACCGATCATTTATCTGATTATTTATTTTGTCCAACGGATTATGCTGTGGAAAATTTAAATAAAGAAGGAATTAAGCAAGGTGTCTATCGAACGGGAGATATCATGTATGATACGATTACACATTTTAAACCTTTTGCAACAAAGCACTCTTTCTTATTGGATAATTTAAAACTTAAGGAAAAGGACTATTATTTAGCAACAGTCCACCGAGCAGAGAACACAGATGACCCTACCCGTTTAAAAGCAATATTCCGGGCCTTTCAGCAGTTGGATAAAGTTGTCGTCCTCCCCTTGCACCCACGAACAAAAAGTAAAATTATGGAATATCAATTGGATGATCTCGTCCGCTCTCCCAATATTAAACTCGTTGATCCTTTGGATTATTTTGGTATGCTCGCATTGGCTGCAAAGGCAGATATTATTCTCACGGACTCAGGAGGCTTACAGAAAGAAGCTTGCATGCTTCAAGTACCGTGCGTCACCCTTCGTGAGGAAACGGAATGGCTGGAAACAGTGGAATCCGGCTGGAACAAACTAGCTGGTGCCGACTCCCAAACAATAATCGATACTATTCAAAATATACAGCGACCAACAGCAAATCAATCTCTTTATCGTGCAGGAGCTGCCCACAAAATCGCTAATATACTTCTCAAAGAATTTTAAAGAATAATGGAAGAGGTGACCAGCAAGTTCACCTCTTTTGAGTTATAATTTCTTGTAAACATCGATATATTGATGAATGACATTGGTCGCACTGTGATATTTTTTCACGTAAGCCCTGCCTTGGACACCTAATGCTTTCCATTGTGCCGGGGTATGAAGCAAATCTTTCAGTACATCAGCAATATTAGCTGGATTAGCATTCACAACTGGAAATTCTTCCGGATATTTACTTACAAGATCTTCCCTTATATAGCAAATAACCGGTTTTCCTAATGCCATCGCTTCTGTGGTAAGGTATCCCGCTGCTCCAATTCGTAATTGATCTATCACAAGATCCGCTTCAGATAAAAGCTTCATCGTTTCCGCATGATTCAGGCCTTCAATTAGCTTAAATTCAAAAGACATACCTTCATTCTTCAACTTCTGAACAGCATCCAGTACAAACTCTGTTCCCTTTAAATTCCGTTTGGTCGGGGCGTGGACGACAAGAGGGTTTTGTTTAATAGTAGGGTAATTCGGCTTTAGCTTATGGATATCAATAATGTGGGGAATAACATGTGTATGCTTATAATAATCTTTTACATAGGTTTCTATTTCATAATCAAGCGCGATCGCATGATCAACATAGGATGAAAGCTTCGTCAGATTCTCTCTAATTCTTTCTTCTGTCCATTCATTTTTCACACGCACATACGGATTTTTCTCCTTTGCAACAGAAAGGATACGGGCATCCGATCCCCTGTGGTGGACGACCATCTTCTTTCCCGCTTTATGAAGCGTCTCTAAATCACGCTTATCAGGAAAGAATGTGCCGCCAAAATGAAAATGAAAAACATCATAATCCTCGATAGCTTTCTTAAAAAACTTTTGAATCTTTTCCAACCGTTTGTGTTTTGGAATATCCTGTAGATTTAAGCAAATATCTGATTCAAACTGGTAACGATTCGCATAAAAATGGCATGCCGTCGCGTCAATGCCTTGCAGACGCAATGAGCGACATAGATTGATCATTGGTAAGCCGCCCTCCGGAATATGCAACACGCGCATCTATCTCACCTCGATTCTACCGTTACGGAGTTGGTAAAAGTTTTGCATAAACACCGGCCAACCGTTTCTCCATTTCCTCCCATGAATAGATTTCCTCCATTACTTTCCTTCCATTCTTACTCATCTTCTCTAATTTTTCCGGATTTCGCTTGAGATAAAGAAATGCGTTCGCAAAATCTTTTGCGTCCGCTTGCTGCTTTTGGATCACATAACCGCATTTATGCTTTCGGATGAAATTTTCCATCTCCTGACATTTATTTACGACGACCGGAACCCCGTTATTCAGATAACTGAAAAATTTATTCGGTAGCGCATAATCACTATTAAGCGAATAATGCACCTCTTCCAAGTCAATCCAACCGATATCAATAGCTTGCATATGCTTCGGAATCGAATGGTAATCCACCCAGCCCGTTTGCTTGATGATCGTTGTAAGATGCTTCGGGATTTTAAGTGGAGTTCCAAACTGGCTGCCACCAATAATCTTAAATTGAAAGTCTAGTTTCTGAGAACATATTTCTGAAATTCCGAAAATCTTTTCCTGATTGCCTTTATGATGTGTAATATTTCCTTCATAACCAACTGTTAACTGACTTCCTTCATAAGCTTTTAGCTCAACGTCTTTGATAAGTGGAGGTGAATTATAAATCACCTCAATCGGTAAATCCGGCATTCGTGCTATATACCAATCCTTGATTGAATCGGAAACGGTAATCAAGTAATCGACTTCTTTCAACATGATGAACAGCTTATCTTCTAAGTTTTTCCTTTTTTCTTCAGACGTTCTTGGATGAAGCGGATCAGGTGTCAGCTCATGACTGTCGTAAATTAATTTTACCTTCTTTCCCTTCTCCTTCTGCATCCGCCGTTTAATACCAATTCCAGCAAAGAGCGATAAATATTCATGGGTATGATAAATATCCGCATCTTCTGCCATCGCCAAATTTGTTAGCGGATTATTGAAGCCTTCCGTTTCCCAAACATCTTCACTACTTAACACTTTATTCAATGATTTTCTCGTTTTTTCAGCGTGATAAGTGACTATTTTTATCCCTTCATGGATGAACACGTTACTTCTAAAGCTTTTTTTAAAAGGTGTGCCATCAATATCAAATAAATTACCATTTTTCCTAGGTACAATCATCGAGACGTCGTACCCCATCTTTTGTAGACTTTTGGCTTCCTTTTTAAATATCCTCGCATCCAAAAACGGATGATAGGCAACAACCATACAAACCTTTTTGGACATCTCGATTCATCCTTTCCTTTAAGAAGAGGCTAGTAGATTCAGGCATCAATTTCTTTAGCTGGTACCCCTGCAACAATTATATTTGTATCAACGTCCTTCGTAACGACAGCACCTGCTCCAACAATTGTATTCGAGCCAATCGTTATACCTGGCAACAAAGAGGCATTATTGCCAATCTTTGCTCCTTGTTTAATACACGGTCCCTTCAAAGTGTATGCTTGTGCTCCCATGTATTTATCATTGGACATGGAAACACAAGGACCGATGAAAACATTATCCTCAAGAGTTGTATCACCTGTCACATAGGCTTGGGTTTGAATCGTGCAGTTCTTCCCAATCGTCGTGTTCAATTCAATAATCGCGGCTCTACCTATGACCGAGCCTTCTTCAATGTGGACATTTTCTCTAATGCTTGCGTGATCCCCAATAAAGACATTTCTCCCGATTGTACTGCCGGCATAAATTGAAACAAGATGCCCGATTTTCGTACCTGCTCCAATAATCAAATTACGCTCTATAGGTGATTCTTTTCGCATTTTCTCATTTGCCGCCGGTTGAATTCCAACGACACAATTACTACCAATCGTGACATGATCCCCAATTTGTGTTCCTTGCAAAATAACGGTATGATGGCCAATCACAACATTCTCACCGATAGAAACTCCGTCTTCGATTACGACGTGATGACCTAAATGGGTACTTTTAGGTATACTTGACAACTAGAATCCTCCTTTCAGCTACTCGCTTTCTAGAATACATTCAATTTTCTCCATAAGTTGCTTGGCCCGAATCCTCACCGTATGGTTCTCCTGAATGAATTGATGACCCTGTTCGGTAATCCGCTGTCTTTCCTTCTCATTCGCCAAATAATAGTCTGCTTTTTCTTTAAAATTACTTTCATCAATTGCGACGAAATGTTTACCTGGGATAAATCCTAAGCTTTCCAGTTCATTGAACGTTGGTGCTAGTAGGAGCGTTTTACATGCTAAGGCTTCATAATATTTCATCACAGGGTAATTATAGATCGAAGGACAGGTGAAGAAGATCTTCGTGCGGTTCAATTCCTTGGCATAATGTACACCAACCCGTTTATCTTTCTCCTCTTCCCTCGTGAAGTCACGATATCCTGGATGATGATAGCAGATGAACCGTGGATCTTTGGAATAAGCATTTACTATTTTCTCACGTAGTGGATAAGTCTTATTAACGGCACCTATCATTAGGAAATCTATGTCTTTTTCTAAAAAATAGTCTTTATATATTCCAGGATGAACAAAGTGAGGGAACCATTCTAGTTTATGTTTAAACTGTGGATATGTTTGGACGGATTTCTCCCATCCGATTGTAAAGAGATAGTCAATTTTATTTTTATTGATATAATTTTCTCGTATTTTAACAAGGCGATGGACATCTGTCACAAATAATCCTGTCGGTATACTGCAATTCCTTAGTCCTTTAATCATTGGGAACAATTGGTGTCCCATATCATTCAGTATTAAAATAAAATCCGGCTTTGTCTCCAGCCTATTTAAAATATAATCAATATTGCCGGATTTCCTCCAAACGGTAAGGCGAACAATCCTTGCCAGTTCTTGTTCCAAATAATAAAAGTTTCTATTGATAAACCGGGAAGTATCTTCCCCAATAAATAAGACATGCCGCATCGATCTATAAACCCCTTTCTATTATCTCGTAGACAAGAGCCAAATTTAGATTTTCATTATGACAGTCTATCTCGTTTCGAGTCTCTTGCATAGAATGACAGTAATCATTGAAATTAAATAGTGAGGAGATTTATCTATGAAAGTCGGTGTGATTGGAACTGGTAAAATGGGAGAATATCATGTGAAAACATATCTAGCATTACAAGATCATTGTCAGCTAGTCGGTATATTTGATAACGATGAAGATAGAAGCAGAGAAATTGCTGAAAAATATAAAGTGAAACAATTTCTATCCGTGGATGAACTTCTCCAAAGTGTAGACGCGGTAAGTATTGCTGTCCCAACGGATTATCATTATGAAATCGGTCTAGCATGCATCAGAAATAAGACGCATCTGTTGATTGAAAAGCCGATTACAAGCACTGTAGCAGAAGCTGATGATTTAATACAAAAAGCGAAAAAGGCTGGAGTGAAGCTGCAAGTGGGACATATTGAACTATTCAATCCACTCATTCCAATCCTGAAACAGGAACTGGAAAATGAAGAGATTATCGGTATCTCATTTTTCAGATTGAATCCGTACAATGCAAGACTAAAAGATATTGACGTCGTAAAAGACCTGATGATTCATGATCTTTATATTTTAGATGAACTTCTGAAGCAAAAAATAGTGGAATTCCATGCTTTAGGAAATATTATCGATCATTCAACGAAACACGCGGCTGTAATTCTTAAATCGACGCAAGGAGTAACCGTAGAGCTGATTGCCAGTTTTAAATCAAAAAGAAAAGTTCGGACAATTCAAGTGTTTACAAAAGAGGCCTTGATTGAAGCTGATTTGCTGAACAGAACGATACGCGTAACAAGAACATCCACACCTTTCTCAAAGAAAATTGCAGTTCCTTTTACAAAAACGATTACAATCGATAATAGCGTTCAGCCATTAGACATCCAATTAATAGAATTCCTTCATTGCATAAAATTTGATAAACCACCTGCTGTTTCAGGAAAACAAGGGAAACGAATCGTGGAGCTTACAATTAAAATCAGCGAATCGATTCATCCAGCTTAAATTCTACAACACCAATTATCTATATGTTCATTTCTTACCTTTTATTTATTTTGTACTCAGCTTTCGCATTCTGGAACTATTCAAATGTGCACAAGTTGAGTTTTGAATCTAAATGAAACAGCCCTGTCTAATTAAGGCAGGGCTGTTTTGAATTGGAACAGAACAGACTAGACTAGTTAATTAAGCTGCAGCGGGAAAGCGTGTGTAATTGATTGCATCAACGGATACATACTGCTTGAGATTATCGTAACCATTATCAACTTCGATAACTAGCACCAAATCGGCAGTAACAGTGGATAAAATTCCTTCAATTAAATTATTGTCAGTCACAACCTCAACAGTTGATCCGATTCGTTTAGCCATTTCAGCAGCAAAAGTTGCTTCAAACATGTCAAACCCTCCTTTATCATTCACTGACCAGTTCAATTGCTTCTATCCGGACCAAAACTTGTGACCCACTTTCAACAAGCACAATATAGTCGTCTTTAACAGCAAGCAATAATCCCGAAACCGTTCCAAATGGAGTTGTAACCTCCACTTGTTCGTTCACTAGAGTCATTAATAATTCTCTCATTGTTGTTGGAACATTTCCTGCCGGTGGTTTTCCAGTAGAAGGTGACGTAGATACACCTCCAAAATCAATATTGAAGTCCACCGACGGAAAATCTATTCCAAGACCGGTTTTACTCTCAATGACGGTGCTTGTGTTTTGTGATAGTTGATTAATTAAGTTCAACAAATTTCTTTGTCTATTCGTTAGTGACGGCAAGATGATTCACTCCTTTCTTTCAAGATTTAGCATTAAAGGATTTCCAGCGAAACGATAACAGCAATAAGCAGTTGAATGAGTAATTGCAGGTTAATTGCAATATCCGTATCAATTGTCGTGATATTGACATCTTTCGATTTTTCCACGATTGTCTTCTGACGGTTGCTTTGTCTCGTTCTGGTAATTTGGTTAAAGTCTTGCAAAATATCTTCCACTTTGCCACCATCCGCAATGGCTAAACGGAGTACAACCGCCAGTGCCGCCTCAATCCCAATTTGTAAAGATGCTGCGGCTTGTGTGTCCGTTGTCTCTACCTCAACAAATTCTGAGTCTTTAATAATAATCCATTCTTCTGATTGTTGCTTCGTAATATTTTTTTGATTCGCATCTTGCTCTACGATAGCCTGTGATCTATTTCTTTTATCATCGCAATGGTCTAATGCTCTCCATTCTTTCACTTTCGACATCAAATCCACCTCTTTTCATTTTATAGAATTTCAACTAATAGCACTAAGGCAACAAGTACTTGAAGCATTAACTGGAGATTAAGCGCTAGGTCTGTATCTCTAGTCGTTACAACCGCATCTTTCGTATTATAGATAAAGATTTTTTGCTTATTTCTCTGCGCCATATTAAAATGTTGAGTCAACTCTTGAGACACTGCATCACGTTGTGTGCCATCAGCAATCGAGATATTTAAAACAAGTGCAATGGCGAGCTGTAAAGCAGCTTGCAGGGATACCCCAATTTGCGTATCTGTTGAACTTACGGTGATATTACACGATTCTTTCACCCAAATTAGCTCTGCTGATTCCTGATCCATAAAAGATAATTCGGTACCCTCTTGCAGTACAAACGCATTGTTATCACTTTTGAAGTCGGATTCTGTTGACTTATGGGATGGGCTTTTGCTAGATTCGTTAGAACATTTGCCACTACAGCTATGGCCACAGCTACAGCTTCTTAAAGGATCTTCCGTAAAGTAGGAATATCTATCTCCTTTTCCTCTGCTTACATCGTAGTCATATTCCGAATGTCTATAAATCGTCATTTTGACACTCCTTTCTTATTGGCTATATAATATTGTTATGGTTTTTTCCTCTAGAAGATTGTACAGATTCACTACGTCTCAAAAAAATAGCGAAAGCACCTACAGCGGGTGCTTTCACTATTTACTCACTCTTATCTTTGGCTTGATTTTGTTGGAAATCTGCAACCTGTTTCTTTAGGTCTTCCACCATTTCTCTAATCATCTTTTTCTGCTCTTCAGGTATATTATTCTTCACTTCGCCAGGCTTCACACCATTTTTCCTCAATATGGTCTGGACCATCACTTCTACTAGCTTTTCATTTAATGGTGGCTGTTTTGATGATTCACTCATATAACTCACCCTCCTGTTCACATGTCTATATTAGACTATGATATCAATCAGTTAGCTGACTATGCTGTTGTCTATATGTTTACAGGAAGGGTAACTTACTCATGTACAATCATACATTTAAGCAGGAACTGCACCATTGTCTCTAGCAAAAATATTGCAAATGCATGTTATATAGTAAGGAAGGGGCGATCCTTCCTGAACGCTGCCCAAACAGTGTCCATGTTTATAATTCTTTTTCCACAACCCTTTCTATATTTTTAAAGCCACTATCCGTAGCAGATAGTGGCTCTTTTTTTCTCTCTATAATAATACGTTCAACATCATGATTAATTTCAATTTAAATTGCGTATTTCTTGTTTGCTCATCATAACATTTCTTTCCATACGTTTCGTCTTTTACTTTTTCCAGTCGTTCATCGACCATACATTTATATACAGCAATATCAATATGCACGATTGTTCCTCCCTTAATCACGCATTAACGGTCTGTAATACCCACCCTAAACAAGAGGGAAAACCATATGTTAAGGTGGGGGTTATACAGTCCGTAAATACCTGATTCTGTTCAACTAACATTCAGTGGGGAGGTACGGAAACCCCACTGAATGAGTTTCACTTTATCATTTACCTGAATATGAGGAAGGCTGCTTGTTTTTCGGCATGTACCTGAAATTTGGTAATGACTAGAATAGAGCCACCTCAATTATTTTTATAAACATTCTCACTACCTCCTTTCAGAATTATCAATTGCTATACTCTTATTAATGCACGAAAACGTTCGGGGGAACAAGCGACAGAATAGTTATAATCAAACTTCCCCAGGGCTCTTCCAATAAAAGAAAGCGCGAAGTTCCTGAATAGAACTTCGCGCCGTCATTATTTATTTATAATTGTTTCGCATTTTATAAATGATTTTTCGAATCGTATCAAAGGATAAATGAAATTTCTTCTCTAATTCTTCAAATGATTTTCCCTCATTGTATAACTGGAATATCTCTTCATTTCGTTTCGCGATCAATTCTCTTGATCCACTTACTTCTCCCCAAGCTGCCCGCTCTTTTTTTGCTTTCGGGATATAAATTAAATCCCCCTGGATATACTTCTGCATTTCTTTAAGCAGACTAGGGGGAAGCACCTCTTTTGCATTTTTGTACTGCATGTTTAACTTCCTCCTTGAAAACGTAGAAATCTAAATAACCGCTCTTTGTTAAATAGTCCATTTTCATCCTACTCCTTTCTTTTTAAATTTATGACCTGTTTCTTTAAATTACTTACCTTTGATTATAATTGATTTTCTAGACGATGGAAAGATGTTAATTTTCCTAAAATTCACTTTAAATAATTAAGGACCGCACTCAGGCGGTCCCATGCTGGTGATTCCCGCTAAGCGGAAACCACCTCACTAACTGTAATCAATATTATCAGCCTCCTTCCCGAAAGAGTCTGTCGGTCCGACACCTTTATTTACTCATTTTCCAGGTTCGGTTACAAGGGTAAGAATGATTATAATTGATTTTTCCCTGCTATCGCTCGACTTATTTCCGAGAAGAAAGCTCATAGTTTAAGTCAAAAAAAAAACGATTATACTCCATTAATTGGTATTTGACGGTTTGAAATTAACTAGAACAGGACATAACTAAATGATATAATATCCTATCGATTAAGAAACCTTTCTTTAAAAAATTTAAAAGTGGAGTTCGTTTCCAGAAAGTAGTTAACTAATACTAAACGTAAAATATTAATCGATATGTTTAAAATAAATGTCTTGGCCATCTGAACGATTAAGGTAAAAATAAGCAATAAACCGGTCGATCGATTCATCCCCGCTATTTACCTTCTTCATCATTTTTTTACTTCTTTTCAGTAAAAATTGTAGATGCTCTTCTTTAAAAACAAAGACGAGACCCGACGACATACAAAATCCATTTAACTCTATGAGCCGCGTGAATATAAGAGCATTTAGCGGTATAGACTTACTAAACTCTATATCCACTAATGTAATAATATCATCGGATTTGCTTGTAACGCCCTTTAAAAGAACGGTCCCCTTTTCCGGATTGCGCTCCATCACATGATAAAGTGCTGTATCGGATTTTACCATTGCAGATAATAGCTCTTTCTCAATATTATTTTCCGCTTCAAATTGTTCCATATATTCAGAAACTGCACTTCTATTATTTCTATATTTTTTATAAGCTTCCAATAGAGACATTTGTATTCACCCTATCCTTATTGTTGCTGCATGCTGTAATCCCCTTTAATATATCATAAAGAGTTTTCTAACACAGCCCCAACTTACAAAGAAATTTCTAAGTACGGGCAAAATTGAAGTCGTGATGTAATAAATTAAATACTTCATTCAGTTTGGAGGGATAACATGTTTACTTGCGGTTGGTGCATGAAGAAAATTGCTGATGATCAACCATTATCTGCCGTTAATATTAAGTTTACAAAAGGGATGGATTTTTCAGAGCATGAAGGAGAAATCATTCCAGTCTATCTACAATCACTGGATAGAAATGTTTCAATGGTTGTAACGACAGCTGATTCGGAGGCGAAGAAGGCAGGTACAGATGGTATGTTTGCGGTTTGTAGCAGTGCTTGCGGAGTAAAATTGCAGGCTGCTCTAGCGAAAGATATGAATATAGACTTGTAATCTCATTCTACCATTAAGTCCTTTATTAAAAAACTTGGCATTTATGCAGTATGACAGAATATATACTTTCCTATCTGCCAAAAAGTAAAATGCACCTTTAGCGAAATATGGTAAAGTGGAAGTGCCTGAACAACCAAAATACCAATTCGCAAGGTGCATTTTCATGCAATCAAGAATAGCGCAAGATTTTTCATTGCCTTAAGCGATACTTCCGGCAACTGGTTTATTTATTCGAGTCCGGGGTCAAATGAAATACCTTTGCACTCCGAATATATTCCACATCGGGAATATTCAACCTAAAGTTAACAAGCCTGGCTGCCACAAAAAAGTAATCCGATAATCGATTTAAATATTGTAACACTGTAGGTGGGGGAGCATTTTCCTCTTTCATTAATGCTACAATCAGTCGTTCCGCTCGTCTCGCTACAGTTCTTGCAATATGAATTGTTGCGGAAGCCTTCGAGCCGCCCGGTAATATAAACCGTTCTATTGCCGGGGTTTCTTCTGAATACTTATCAATCTTTTCTTCCAAATAATTAACCGTTTCCTCTGTTAATTTATTCTTTCTTTCTTTAACGACACTAGCGATGTCACCGCCACAATCAAAAAGTTCGTGCTGAATTTTCTCTAAGTCATCTATAATATCCGAGAACTGATCTTTGCTAAGTTCGGTTATCGCCTTGCCTACAAATCCATTTAATTCATCAATCGTTCCATAGGCTTCGACTCGGATATCATCCTTAAATACACGTCCACCAATTAATGATGTCTTTCCTTTATCACCTGTCCGCGTATAAATCTTCATTTCAAAGTCTTTTGTTTCGTCAGTCGATTGATTTCGTGTTTGCTGATCAATTCTTACAATATTTATGCCTAAATCTTTTGCTGCTTCTTGTGCTAATGGGGTAACGATAGTATTTCTCGCAACTTTCAACTCCCCAACCATTCCTTTATATTTCAGTATATCTGCACGGCTCAATAAGTTTTTTGAAAAAACATTTTGCACAATTGAATCTTTTGAATGGGCTCGTACCACATTTTCCTCGACAGCTTGATATAATTCAGTTGCTTTAACAAGCTGAATTCCGAATCTTTCAATGGTCGCTAAATGCGCTGCAGATAACTCTTTATAGGCAGTGGATGCTATTCCTGCTTGATCCTGCAAGGATAAATCACTAGCTTCCCTCGCGGCAACTACAGGAATATTGTACATTAGGGCATGGGAGATGAGATTAGTCGTCATATTATCCGTGATTCCATTCGCTATCTTTGCCACTGTATTAGCGGTCAACGTGGGCATAATAATAATTGGAACGCCTTCATATAACGGACTCAATCCCATATTTTCACTTTCGAGATAGATCTCTTCTATATCTAATTCTTTTTTTAGATCATCGATTGAATAAATATATTCTGCACTTATAGACAATGCTACCTTCAGCTTCCAATTAGCCTGAAGCATTTTTTTTAATTGAACGATTGATTCTTTAAAGCCTACAGCTCCGCCCGTAAATACTATAAGAGCTGTCTTCTTCTCTTTATCAACATGGCTGACTGTATGGTTAGCTTCCACGTTCATCCCCCTTATTTAAACCACCTTTAAGCGCGATTCCTAGTGGTGTGATAAGTAACGGGTGCTCCGGCTTTACGATCTCAATTCCAATATACTTCTGGAAAACTTTTGTAAATTCACTAAAGCAACTTGCTCCGCCAACGACATAAATCGTTTCCACATCATCAAACCCTTGTAAATGCCTTTTAATAATGGCAGCCATCTTTTCAACGACTGGCTTGATAATAGGGAAAACCTCCTTTTCCTTAGTCTTATCTTTTTTCATCTTTTCCGCTTCCTCAAATGGTATTTTTTTAGCACCAGCTAAGACTAGACTCATATGTGTTCCGCCTGTCGGTTCATCCGCTGAGTAAATCACTTTATTATTTTTTAATATACTAATCCCTGTTGTTCCGCCACCTACATCAACGACAGCACCATCAGTTATCCTTAAAACAGCGGCTGCCGCATTCGTTTCTTCTAGGACGTCCGTCACTTCAAATAGTGCTGATTCAAGTACGTTCGTTATCACTTTTCGACTCCCTTTGTCTACCCGTGGCGGGATTGCTGTCGAAGCTTTCGTTAGAGGAAACCCTAATAATTCTTCCATATCCCGTTTCATTTTCTCTACAATATCCACAGCTTGCAAAAAATCAACAACAATTCCATCTTTAACAACAGAGGCTGGATATAATGCTCCGGCTAAAGGCTGATTTTCTTCAGTAATAACGGAAATTGCAATATTGGCGGTCCCCAAATCTACGCCAACTTTAACATTGCCAGAATAGACCGGGACCTTCTCTTTGTTGATAACTTTAGCAAAGGTGTTAACATAGTGATTAATTTCCCTAATAGATACTGACAAACGTATCAACCTTCCATTCCTACCTCAAGAGATATATTGGGCTATTCATTAATAAACTTAATCAACTGGTAATATTTCAATCACTTTTTTCACGTCTTCAGCTGACTGGTTCAGCTGCTTCTGTTCATCAGCTGTTAACGGTAATTCAATAACGCTCTCAATTCCGTTTCCTCCAAGAATTGTCGGAACACCGAGGTAAATGTCTTTATAACCATATTCTCCTTCTAAATAAGCAATGGATGGCAATATTCGCTTTTTATCCTTCACAATAGTTTCGGCCATTTGTACTAATGAAGCAGCGGGTGCATAATAAGCACTTCCATTTCCGAGCAAGTTGACAATTTCTCCCCCACCTTTTCGAGTACGTTCCACAATCGCATCGATTTTTTCTTGGGGTAGTAAATGATCGAGTGGAATGCCTCCTACATTAGAATAGCGAATTAATGGAACCATGCTGTCTCCATGGCCGCCTAGGACAAACCCGGTAACATCTTCAACCGCTATATTAAGTGCTTCCGCTACGAAGGTGGAAAAACGTGCTGTGTCAAGAACACCAGATTGACCGATAACGCGATTCTTCGGAAATCCTGTTGTTTTAAAGCAAGTATAAGTCATTGCATCGACCGGATTACTCAAGACAAGAATATAACTGTCAGGTGCATAACGGACAATTTCTTTTGATACATCAACCATAATCTTCGCATTGATGTTAACGAGATCGTCGCGACTCATCCCGGGTTTTCTCGCAATTCCAGCTGTTATAATGACCATATCAGCATCTTTTATATCTTCATAATTGGATGTACCGGTAACCTTTCCGTTAAACGGTTCCACTGGTCCCGCTTCCAGCATATCGAGCGCTTTTCCTTTTGTCGGATTCTGCTGTTCCGGAATATCAACTAAAACGACATCTCCCATTTCCTTTTGTGCTAATAAAAAAGCAGTCGTCGTTCCGGTAAAACCAGCTCCAATAACAGCAAACTTTCTTCTTTTAAACATAGACATTTTCTTCCTCCTTCATTTTTGTACATATGAGTAAAATATTATGACTCCACTCACTTGTTCCATCTTTAATTACAATAGGGACAGCTACTGACTTCACGCGCTGTCCCTATTTCCTACTAATTCAAGCTTACTCCGTTTTCGGAAGGATTGCATCTAATTCATTGTGTGGACGCGGGATAACATGTACAGACACTAATTCACCAACACGGTTAGCAGCTTCACTTCCTGCATCCGTTGCAGCCTTAACTGCACCAACATCACCTGATACTAAAACAGTGACTAATCCAGCACCGATCAGTTCGATAATTGAAAAGGAAGTGACCTCTGATCCCGTACCACACGTTGCCAAAAAAAGGATGAAAAAAGGAAAATAGTACGCTATTTTTAGCCATCAAAAAACCGCTAAAAACATTGAAATTACAACGTCTTTGGCGGTTTTTGGTGTCAAACATGAGAACATGTATGTGAAAATTCTAAAAGATGTAATTTACTATTTGAAAACCGTGTGAAGTCTGTTATATTATCACGGACTTCACACGGTCATTTTCTAATCACAGTAAGTTGACTTCGCTTAGCTCAATGCGAGCAGTTTTTCTATTCTTCTGTTACCTTAAAGAATGTGCGAATTGCTGGAATCCCTGTTCCTGGATGGTCATCACGATACGTCAATTGTGGCTTCCGGTAAATATCTGGGATTTGCACTTTTCCTTGGTAAATAGAAGGATAGATATCAAGTACATGATAACCTAGATCTCCAGATGCCACAAGAGGAAGTGTGATTGTACCTTGGCTATTAAATCCCACAAATATAGCCTATATAAGCATTATCATATGTTACGCCTAATGCGTTATCAAATTCCGTCCAGCCGGCACCTTTAATGGTAACAGTAATTTCAGTTCCTGGTGGTCCCTCGGAAGGTGTGATTGATTCTACAGATGGCAGGATTCGCAGATACGTTTGACCATGAATTTCCTCCTCGACTTTTACGTCAATTAAATGAGGAATCCCACCGAGGTCATCCGGAATCTCGAATGGATATGTAAATTCGCCATTTTCATCTGTCATCACGGTACCTAACTCTGATACTTCGGAACTGAAGCCTTCTGCTGTTACCCGGTTACCTACCATTGTATGCCAGTCCAACGTAACTTCAACATTTTCCGGTAATCCACTACCAGTCATTTCAACCGGTTCGCCAACTACTCCCATCTCTTTATCTATGGAAATTTGAACACCCTCTTTATTTTCAGCATCGGGCATTTCTATTCCACCAGGTGCTGGCTCTGGTGGCTCTTCAACGTAGACTAGTTCTGTTTCTGGCTCGTCATCTGTCACTTCAAAAGTAAAATTCTGTGTATGAATGTAATTAATCGCGGATGAATCCCGACTTATATAAGGAGCACCAGAAGCTCCACTCTCAATTGTGATCATATGGTCACCAATGCCCCCTGCTGCACGTACAACACCTCTTGCCTTGCCGTTTGTAGAGACACCGGTAAACATTCCTGTATAGGCATTATCATAATTGAGATGCCAAACACTACCATACATTTGCCAGCTTAAGCCTTCTCCAATAATTTCAATTTCAGTTCCAATTGGGCCAGATTCAGGAGAAATACTAAATATAGTTTCAACGAAAAAGTTTGCTTTAGCAACTTTCTTGTCATTTTGATAAATAATAATATCATGGTCATCACCAAAACCTTCTGGAATTGTAATGACACCGCTCCAGTTTCCATCTTCATCCGCTGTACCGTCAGCTAGTTCCCTCTCCACTTCTTCATAGAGCGCCCCATTGAAAGAGTAATTATTATCTATGTCAAAGCTTCCTTCCATATCAACATACATGACTTTTAAGGGCTCTTTTGGCTCAAGTTCCTCCGCTGACAGATGAACCTCATCACCAATTCTACCTTCAGATTTATCCAGCGTTAACTTTCCGGTAAGTATTTCTTTTTCCTCAGGTTCGTCACTTTCTTCAGCTGATTCACTATCTGCCTTTTCACCATTTGTCGCTTCATCTGATTGATTATCTGTATTTTCTTGTGAGTCGTCTGATGCGCAACCGGTCAATATTAGGAGAACGAATAATAGCAATACAAATAATAGATTTTTAGTTTTTGACATATACTATTCTTCCGTTGTTCCTTCAATGATCGTCATTTTGGAAGGCTCCACATCAAAAGGTTCATACGCATATTCTTCTCCATCAACCGTTGCAATTATTTCATATTCAAGTGTACCAGTATTATAGTCTTCAGGAATTGTCCATCCAACTGTATAAAGCTGTGTGTCTTCCCCGTGATTTCCTAGTTCCATTTCAAATTCTTGTCCATCTTCTAGTACTACCTTAACATCCGCATCCTCAATTAACTCATCAGTAGTGGCGTCATTTACCGCTGCTCTAAATACCATGCGCCATCCTTGTTCAAAACGACTATTCACTACACAGACAGCATCTTCTACTAAATGTGAATTAATTGTATCTGCTTGGATTGCAACAACCCTATCCTCAGTTGAAGCTTCTTGTGTTACATCTGCCTCCTTGGTATCCGATTCACCGTTTTCCGAATCAGAATTATTGCTACATGCCCCCAACAATACGCTTGTAATAAGTAGAACAAGCATAAATAATAAAAACTTTTTGTTTAACTTCATTTGAAGTCCCCCTTTGATGTTTATTTCATGAAAAGACTTTCTACTTAATACCTATCGCCTAATAACAAGTATAAATAAAAGCGTTTTCTAAACTTATTTCACTACTATCCTATATATCTTTCAAGAATATTATAGTGAAAAATTCAATTCTACCTGCAACAAAAGACCCCCACGCTAAACAGTCAGTCTAAATACAATTAACCATTTAGTATAGGGGTTTATTAATTTTGTGTTATAGAGAAAATCACTTAGGAATTAAGATAAGCTTACAACTTGAATTCATTCACAAGCATATTCAATTCTTCTGCCAACTTCGCCAGTTCATCAGAGCTTGCGGCAACTTCAACCATCGCAGAGCTCGTTTGTTCAATCGATGCTGAGGTTTCCTCTACCCCTGCTGCAGATTCTTCTGATATGGCTGCAATTTCTTGAATTGCTCGGTTCATCTGCTCATTACTTTCCGTTATCTCGCGCAGATTGAGAGAGACTTCTTTAATACTACCTGCGACACCGGTTACGGATGTTGTAATCCTTCTAAAAGTCTCTCCTGTTTTTGTAATCTGCTCGGTACCTCGGATGACATCTGCATATCCAGCCTTAAGTGACGCAACAACCATGCTGGACTCACTTTGGATCCGCTCGGCAATATCTGTTATATTCGTTACGGATTGGGAAGATTGTTCGGCAAGCTTTCTTACCTCATCTGCCACAACCGCAAATCCTTGACCATGCTCGCCTGCCCTCGCCGCCTCAATCGCCGCGTTTAATGCAAGTAAGTTTGTCTGTTCCGCGATATTATGAATGACTACTACTAATTCTGATATTTGCTGAGCATGGGTATCCAACCCTTCCACTTTCGATACAGCTTCATGAACTACTCGGTCTATTTCCGACATTTGCTCCATCGAAGCCTCCATCAACCCGGAACCTTCATTCGTCAAATGGAGTACTTCAGATGCCGTTTGTTGAATTTCTTCACCTTCTTCAGCTGTCTTTTGCAATTTCGTCGTGAATATCCCCATATTATTCGAGAGGTCCGATGCATTATTCGCTTGAGATTCAGAACCAGCTGCGATTTCTTCCATCGTAGCTGCCACCTGCTCCGAGCTTTCCGTTACTTCATTGGACGATTGGGTTAGCTCTTCACTCTGACTTGTGACCGTTTCGGACACGGTGTTAATCCGTTGCAACAGATCGCGCATATTTTTATTCATCATATTCGTCGATACAGTCAATTGTCCTGTTTCATCCTCCTCTTTTACTTCAAGCGGTTCTTGACTTAAATCACCAGCCGCAATTTGATCCATTCGTTCCATGACTATTTTAATTGGACTTGAAATCATGCGGGCGAAAAGAATAGCAACTCCAATACTTAAGATTATTGCCAGAACCGAGATAACAAGTGATATTACTAATGTCCATTCTCCCTCTGTAATCGCATTATCTGCTGCGTTAAGAATCATTGCCTCTCGACCCTCTGCCAATTGCTGGTAACTGTCCAGCAACCCTTCACCTATCGGGACAACATTCTCTTCGAATAACTGCAGTGCCTCCTCTACGTTTCCTTCGTCATACGTAGCAAATACATCATTTATGACTATTTCACGCCATTCGACTGTATCGTTAATAAGTTGCTCCATTTCTTCAGAATAATTTTTTTCAAGAATATCATCCTCAAATTCACGAGCTTCGTCTGTAAGAAGATCAAACTTTTCCTTAAATTCATTATCTCCCGTTAGTAAATAGCCACGGACACTGCCCACACGATTAGCAAAATTCGTAGTCAACCCCTCATCCGCTATCAGCATTGGCAGATCTTCATCTGCAATGTTCCTTAATACATTATTGCTTTGCGTAGTGGAGATAAAGCCCATGATTGAAATTCCAATAACAAAGGCGATTATAATAAAAAATCCTGCTAAAGTTCTTGCACGTATACTTTTAAATTTCACTTTTAAAATTCGCTTCCCTTCCATGTTAAGCATTGAACATTTAATAAGATGGGTATTTCGTTTACATCGCTATAATAGACGACTGTTTCTAATCTGCATCCACTTCTACAGCAACTTCTTCAAACTTCTCTTCAATTTCGTTTACAAGAGCTTGCTTTCTTTCCACATCATCTCTCAACTCATTTACGGAACTGTGAGTGATAAACAACCAAATAAATATACCGGCCAGCAGTCCGCCAATGAGCAAACCAAATGTTTTCTTCATATGTACTCCACCTCACTCCAATTCAAACAAAAAATCCATATCCTACGAAAGAACTAGATTTTTATAGTATATTATGGAGTGTGTTATTTGTAAAGTTACTTATTTATTTTCTTGCATTTATCAGTATTAACGGTCTTTAACCCTCCCTCCTCTAAACATGAGAAGAAGCCAATATGTGAAGGGTGGGGGAAGGATTAAAGTAAGAAAACCCCCACTGAATGAAGTTTCACTTTATGATCTGGCCTGTTCATTTTATATCCAGTCTACAGCATAGACTTGTTTTAGTGCTTCTCTGGGAGTTCTTGTTTCAATACCTTCTTCGGCTAGCAATCGTTTTAAGTCTTCCAATATAATACAGTGGATTGCCTGAGGGTTGGGAATGGAGCGGATTACGAAACGCAATTGAATTGATTTCTGAGAGAGACTTAAAATCAGACAGTTATTCGGACAGTTCAAAAGAAGGCATTCCTTATATTACAGGTGCTAACAATTTTAAAGCAGGCACCGTGAACACGGTAAGAACAACACAAAAACCAAGTGTTTTTTCAAGGAATGGAGATATTTTAATATCAGTAAAAGGAACAATAGGCGAATTGGCAATCAATCCGTATGATGTATCACACATCGCTAGACAAGTAATGGCCATCTAGTTATCTTAGCCGAACCATGGTATACTTATATAGCGATGAGCTGATTCGTGTAAGTCGAGGAACAGGTTAAACATGTGATGTGAACACATAGTTCTCTCGCCACGAATAATCGTTAGCGCCTATATTTATAGGCGCTTTTTATTTTACGCTGATAAGATAACCTCCCCTATTGCAAAGATCAATTTGATAGAATAAGGCTTCTCAAAAGTCTGACGGACCTTTGAGAAGCCTCTGTTAATTTGTTAATTTCTTTTTTTCTACAGCAGCATCGTTTGATTGTTCTTCAACTCGTGTGTTTTGTTTATTTGGAACTTCACTTTTCCCCCACTTGGAGGCAAGCATGGTACCAGTAATCAACTGCCAAGCAGACGCAAATGCACTTGGCAATGCTGCTAATGGCGTGAAATAGACGGAAGCTAAAGCAACACCGAGACCTGAATTTTGCATTCCTACTTCAATTGAAATTGCACGTTGATCCTGCACTGGTAATCTACACAATTTTCCTGCATAGAATCCTAATAATAGTCCAAATCCATTATGGAGCAATACGGAGACGAATACTAGAATTCCAGCACTCGCAATGTTTTCTTTATTATTTGCAACGATAGATGAAACGATAATTGTAATCGCAACAATGGATATTAAAGGCAGAATGGATGCCCCTTTTTCCGTTGTTTTCGGGAAGTATTTATTAACCAATAATCCTAAGATGATTGGGATAACGATTACTTGTACAATTGACATAAACATCGACATGGATCAACCGGTAACCATTGCCCCGCGAATATTAATAATAGAAGTGGGGTCATGATAGGAGCAAGCAAGGTGGAAACACTTGTCATCGTAATCGAAAGCGGCAAATTTCCTTTTGCCAAATACACCATTACATTGGATGCCGTCCCGCCCGGAACGCTTCCTAACAAAACAAGGCCAGCTGCAATTTCTGCAGGCAGTTTTAATAAATAAGCGATAACAAATGCCACCGTGGGCATAATTGAAAACTGCGCAACGACTCCAATTAAAACAGGTATTGGTTTCGTAAAAACTAATTTAAAGTCGGATGCTTTTAATGTCAGCCCCATCCCGAACATGACGACTCCGAGTAAAATTGTTATGTATGATCCAAATGAAGAAAACCACTCCGGAACCAAGAAAGCAATGACTGAAAAAATGATGATAATAAGCGCGAAATATTTACCGGCTATGTTACTTATTTTGTTGATTACATCCATGACTGATTCCCCTTTTGTTTGTGCTTTGTTGGTATGCTCCTATGTATAATTGAGATTGATAGTATCACTTTATTCGGATAATGTAAAGTGAATGTTTAGATAAATTAAACATTGGTGATCCGGAAAGAAATAATGTAACTTAAGCAAAAGGTTAGGTTTTACTTTTCTGCGGTAATATAAAAGGGCTCTTCCTCTTCTAGAAAAGCCCTTGATACGACTATAAAGTGAAACTCATTCAGTGGGGAATCCTTTCCCCCCACTAAATGTTAGTTGAACAGAAACAGGAATTTACGAACTGTTTCCCCCTTCACATATTAGGTTTCCTTCATGTTTAGAGAGGGGGTATTACAGACCGTTAATACGTGATAAATTGGTCATACAACATCATCAAAATTATACGTCGTATTGTATTCCGCAATATTTTTCATAGCTCGCTCCATGCGTTCCATTGCAAGCGCTCCATAATCTTCGCCTTTTGCCTCTTTATAAATCGTCCATAAACACCATAAATAATCTTGGAAAATTTCATGCAACAAAATACGCTGCATTTCTTCAGGTCTAGGATCGCGTCCAAAATAAGTTTTTAGGAAAAACAGTTGTTCTTCCTCTGTGAAAAATAATCTTTGAAACAATGTCGCTATATCCCACATTGGGTCAAACATTCCGCTATATTCCCAATCAATCAGATACAACTGATCTTTCTTATCTACTAAAATATTGGCAGGAACCGTATCTATATGACACGGAGCCTCTATCACTTCCATCGTTTCATACTCTTTTTTTAAGGCCAATATATGCTCTTTCATATGTGCAATCTTTTCCATCATGAAAGGTTGGACCTCTTGAACAAGGTTTTATAGTGTCCCATTAATCCAAATAAATCAAACCGATTGGTCATTGGCTTCTTAGAATAGTGAAGTCGCTGGAACAGGTTAATGATTTTTTGCATGATTTGACCTTCTCTTGCCAATTCTGGAGTTAATGCTTTCGAAGACTCTAATTTCCGAGTAATCTTTAGCCCACTTTCTATATCAAAATATATAAGTTCTGGATTTATTCCAATTTCTGTTCCATATATTAGATTATTCATTTCCGATTGGCGGTCAATTAATTCGTCAGTTCCTTTGCCAGCAATCCTTACGACATATTTTCCCCATTGACTGTGACAAAATAACTGTCATTTGTCATCCCACCGGGCGTCCGTCTCATATCTTCAATACTCGATACCGGAATATTCTGTGTATTTTCAATCAACGAGCTCATCAATTTTTTATCCATGTGACCCCCTCCATTTAATATTATTAGTACAGAAAACATGCATGCATTCGGCAGCAATTTTATTTATTGTTTCCTATACATTCAAAAAGAGCCAAAGGTGGGCTCTCTTAAATAAAAAATAGTATATGATTTACTGTATATATTATAACATATTCCCGCTTAATTGTAAACGTTACCATAACTGTCGTATCAACCTTTATACTCTCCCCCCTCACGATTCCTTATAAAAAATATATAAGAAGAAATGTTGAGAACCACTGGTAGGTACTAATAAAGTAACACGACAACCTAAACCAAAGATTTTAATGAAGCCTCCCAGAAGTTCACTGAACTTTTGAGAGGCTTTTCTTAGTTAAATAAAAGTGAGCCGGTGGTGCAGCTGGTCTGACCCTTTGGTTTTAAAAAAAACTCTTCTGGAATTCCGCTAAATATCAACTTCTAACCTGCCCATCTCCTGTAATACGCACTTTACTCGAAGTTAATGCTTTGAGTCCCATTGGCCCTCTTGCATGTAACTTCTGCGTACTTATTCCAATTTCCGCACCATATCCAAACTCGAATCCATCCGTGAAGCGAGTCGATACATTATGATAAACTGCCGCTGCATCCACATGTTGTAGGAACATTTCAGCATTTCGAGCGTCTTCCGTAATAATCGCTTCAGAATGCTTTGTTCCATATTGATTAATATGTTCGATTGCTTCCTGCGGTGAATCCACCACTTTAACACTAATGGCATGTCCGAGATATTCATTCGCCCAGTCTTCTTCCGATGCTTCAAGAACGTCAGGGAAATCTTCACGAACCCGCTCATCAGCATAAATCTGTACATCATTCACTTTTAACTTTTCTAAAAGCTCCTTGCCATATTCGGCAAACCAGGAAGCATCGATTAAAAGCGACTCAATTGCATTACATACGGATGGGCGTTGCAATTTCGAATTTAAAACAATCGCTTCTGCCATCGGTTGCTTTGCAGTTTGATCAATAAATACATGACAATTTCCAGCACCTGTTTCAATTACCGGTACGGTAGCTTCTCGAACAACCGTATCAATCAAGTTTTTACCACCGCGAGGTATTAATACGTCTAAATAATCATTTAACCGGAATAATTCGCTAGCTGTTTCTCTACTCGTATCCTCAATTAGCTGAACAGCATCAACGGGTAGTTTACTTTTTTCCATAGCACGGTGGATTGAGTTCACTAGCGCTAGATTGGAATTTTTAGCGGAGGAGCTTCCTCTTAAAATAACTGCATTTCCCGTTTTGAGTGTCAAGGTTGCTGCATCGACCGTAACATTCGGTCTAGCTTCATAAATCATCGCGACAACTCCAAGCGGGACACGTTTCTCCTCGATTTTCATCCCATTGTCTTTATGGATTGTTTCCAGGATTTCGCCGATCGGATCGTGAAGTACGATGATTTCCTCTATCGCAGCAGCAATCCCTTCTAGTCTTTCCTGATTTAACATGATTCGGTCCAATACAGATGAAGTAAGCCCACTTTCACGTCCTGCGGTAAGGTCCTTTTCATTTTCTTTAAGAATCATATCTTGATCGTTAAGTAATTGCGCTGCAATCAAGGACAGTGCTTCGTTTTTCTCTTCTGTTGTTGCGCTTGACATAGCATAACTTGCTTTTTTCGCAGCCTTTCCTTTTTGAATCACTTCACTCATGGTAATGCCTCCCCTATTTTTTCTACACTAACCCAACCGTCACGATGGATTACTTCGATAGATGGTGTGACTTTTTCTCTATCGCTATGGCTTTTGATCGTCTGCTCGAGTTCATCAGATGAACAGCTTATTTCTCCTTTTCCAAGTAAATCATGCATTCCATACACATGGACAACATCACCCTTTTCAAAGGTCCCGCTTATTTTTAATATTCCTGCTGAAAGTAAACTGCTTCCTTGATTGGATATTGCTTCTTCTGCTCCTTTATCCACATAAATTCTCCCCATTGCTTCAGAATGGAGCGCAATCCATTGTTTTCTCGTATTGATTGGAGCTTTGGAATGGCTCGCAATATACGTGCCATCGCCATTTCCTTGTAAAACTTGGATGAGTTTATCATGGCCTTTCCCGTGCCCGATAAAGACAGGAACGCCGAGCATCGTTGCGGTTTTGGCTGCGATTAGCTTTGATTTCATTCCTCCAGTGCCTACCTTCGATCCAGTCGAATCTGTATCTTGAATCATCTCTTCTGTTATTCCATCTAAGTAGTCATATTTTACTGCGGCGGGGTTCGTTCGCGGATTTCCATTATAAATTCCATTAATATCTGTTAATATAATGAGCTGATCGGCATGGATAAAGCCACTGACCAAAGCGGATAGCATATCATTATCACCAAATGTCAATTCTTCAACTGATACAGTGTCATTTTCATTGATGATTGGTATTGCGCCTCTTTCCAACAGTTCTGTCATCGTTGCATAAACATTTCGGTAGCGCTCCCGGTCTGAAAAGTCATCCCTAGTTAACAATAATAAGGCTACCCTTATATCGAAGGAACTAAATTTCTCAATATATGTCTGAATCAGCATGCTTTGTCCGATTGCCGCGGCTGCTTGTTTACCTTTTAGGGTTACCGGTCTTGAAGAATAACCAAGTCCGCGGAAACCTGCCGCAACTGCACCTGAAGATACCAGGATTACTTCATGGTTAGCTTCCTTTAGCGCAACAAGTGCACGAACATGTTCATCCAGTTTTTGCTGATCTATTTCACCCTTTTCGTTCGTAAGTGAACTACTGCCGATTTTGACTACAATTCGTTGTCTACGCATTTTCTGTTTCCTCCGTTTACTCTATTAACGCTTTACTTACTTTACAGAATAAAGTGATAAATCTGGTTATAATCCACCTAAAAAAGCCCCTTCATCCTATATTATAAGGACGAAAGGGCTTGCTTCCGCGGTACCACCATTACTTGAATGTATGCACATTCCACTTCATCAATAACGCTTGATCTCGCGCCCATGTGTTGCATGGGACTCCAAAGGCAGGTTCTGCAGGTTGTCTATGGCGGAATCTCTCAGCTTATAAATTCCACTCTCTTTCATAGCAAGTACTGCATACTATTCCTTTGTCACCGTTCGGATATATGTACACTATTATGGCGAGGAAAGATAAGATTGTCAATAGGGAACTGTTCAACGAGTTGCTTGGTTTGCTTTTCGCCTTGCCGGACCCGATGGATCAATTCATCAGGATGGAGCTGTGGCAGAGTAACAATATCGCGGACACTTTGTATCGTATGGTTCGCAGCATCTGTCAAATTCAGTGTTGTATTCTTAACATTTTGCAGTCCGTAATTAATATCATTTTCTAAAAAACTTTGCTCAATCCTTACATTTGGAATTAATTCAAACGACTGGATTGCTTGTTCCATCCGCTTCAATCCGTTTTCAAAATCAATTAGAATCTCATACAAATGGATTAAAAACTTCTCATGTGCTTCCTGAAAAAATGTCTAGCTTGTTTTCTTCTTCCTTCATACTGGAGAAAGTGGATTCAAACTGATCCGCAATAGATTTCAATTCCGATAATGCAGATTTTACTTTGGCCTCGTTCAGTTTAATTTCTTTAGTCATTGATTGCGAAGCTCCTCTCTTCTTTCTTTTAAAGCAGAAATACTTGAGTTGGTCGAAGCAATTTGTTCATGTAAGCTAGTGATTGATTGTTCGAGAGTCTCTATTTCTTGTTCTAATCTGTTCAGAACAGTGTTTAATTGAACCGTTCCAATGTCTTTATAACTCGCCAATAATTCCACGCTTCCAATTGAAGAGGGAGACTTCTTTTGGAAGTGTGTTAAAAAAGCTGGAGTCGAGAGGTTTCCCCCTGCGACTCCAGCTTTTTTCATAATTGATCAATCCCCAACAACAATCCCTTTTAATTCCCCACTCAACCTATTGATCTCTTCAATCGCCTCATTGATATTGGCAATTAACTCATGTTCACTTTCTATCGTAGCAACAATTTCCTCTGTGGCTGATGCATTTTCCTCTGAAATATTTGCCACACTTTCTATTTGGGCTTGAATATCCTTAAAGTTTCTTGTCGATGATTGTATCTCTTCCATCCCTGTAGCAAGCTCTTCATTTGTATACTGGAAAGAATCTCTTATCTCTGCAAAATATGCAGAAATTTCCTCTAGTATTTTTTCTCCTTCTTTAATAGCAGATTCTCCTTGCAGCGATCGATCGTGCGCATTTCGCGATTTGTCGAAGAATTCAGTTGTAACGTTTTCAATATCAACGGTTATATTGGCACTTTGTTCCGCTAATCTGCGAACCTCATCCGCTACAATCGCAAAACCTCTTCCATGTTCACCAGCACGAGCCGATTCAATTGCAGCATTCAGCGCAAGGAGGTTCGTCTGATCTGCGATATCCTTAATCCCCTGCAAGAGTGAATTAACGGTTTCTAGACTTGTCTGCAAATCATTCACCGTGACGGCAGTTGTACTTATTGCAGTATTTACAGTGGACATATGATTATTAAGCTGGCTGATCTTCTGCCAGCCTTCTTGCACGTTTTCGTTCATCGCCTCTGATTTATTTACAATATCCCGCGAGATCGAAATTGATCGATTTGCCCTCTCAACGGAACCCCCCATCGCTTCACTTATGGAACTAATACTACCTGCCTCTTCTTGAATTCCTGCTGCCATCTCTTCCACCGATTGATTAATTTGATGACTTGAATCGTAAATCGTTGTAATATTTGTGTTTAAATGGTCAATATTGTCGTCCAGTGTATGTGTATTTTCCTCAATCGTATGTATGGTTGCTTGTAATCGCTCGGTCAAGCGCTGGGCTTCCATTTCCTTGCGATAGGATTCATCAATTAGCTCTCTTCCCCATTTCGTCAATAAGTATAAAGCAGCCATTATTCCATTAATTAACGCTAGGACCGTAATAAATCCTTTAAAGTCACTATCGATTCCGAGCAGCTCTTCCGGTTCGCTCAGATAGGTTACAATAAATGCAAGATTAACAATGCCAATAAATATAAGTATAAGTTCTTCTTTAAAATAGAGTGTCACCATTGCGATAGACAAAAGAATAATATAATGCTTATTTAAAGCAAAACCATCTAAATAAAACATTGATGTCGCAACAATTAATGGCAGTAAGGCGAAGATTAACCCTTTTACATATGGCGGAAAAGGTAAAAAATAATTAGCGACTGATAAAACAATAACTAAAACTCCCGCTATAATAATACTAACCGTGTCATCCACACCCCGTGAAGAAACAATTGGTACTACTAAAAGTAAAACGGTTGCAATCATCAGAAATAAGTTAACCTTATGAACACGCTGTGTGTTATATGTATCTTGTTTCATGCCAATCTCCTTTTTCTATTTTCTCATACATCCCGCTTCTATTATCGGTTATCTGGGATCAATGTTAAATCAAACTATAAATATATGTATTTATTCACTCCACATGATTTTTCCATAAAAGTACAGTATACTATCCTATGTTATCACAACTTATGTACTAGGAGGAAGTAATATGAGAATCGCAATTATGGGTGCAGGGTCCTTAGGGACGATCATTGGAGCATATCTATCTAAGAATAACGAACTAGTTGAGCTAATTGATGTTAATCAGGCGCATGTGGATGCCTTAAATCAATCGGGCGCTACAATTACTGGTACGATAAATGAAACGATCCCTGTAAAAGCAATCACACCGGACCAAATGGAAGGCCAATATAATTTAGTGCTTTTATTAACGAAGCAATTGTATAATACAGAGGTTTTGAAAAATCTCACTCCACACTTAGATACGGATAGTATTGTTTTATCATTACAAAATGGAGTTCCAGAAGATTCCTTAGCTTCTATTTTAGGAAAGAAACGAATAGTTGGCGGATCAGTTGAATTTGGAGCAACATGGGTCGAGCCTGGGGTATCTGAATTAACAACGGCCGCTGAGTCTTTCCAAGCAAATGCTTTCCAAATCGGTGAGTTAGATGGAACAACTACAGACCGCATTCAAGAAATTAAAGGCATTCTTGATGCTGTAGGTAACACAACAATTTCTGCAAATCTCATCGGAACAAAGTGGGCAAAATTGCTAGTAAACGTCGCGATGAGTGGTATGTCCGCTGCTTTAGGTTGTACATATGGAGATGTTTTAAAGGATGAAGTTGCAGTAACGAGTGCTGTCATGTTAGCCGATGAAACGATTAAAGTTGGCACTGCATCCGGTGTCGAGTTTGACGAACTTGCTGGATTTAATTTAAACATCTTTAATATTGCTGCAGACAAATCGAACTTGCCACAAGCTATTGGCTTTTCGAAAAAAGCATTTGGTCCACAAGCTTTACTGAAAGCAAGTATGCTGCAAGACCTTGAGAAGAAACAAAGAACGGAGATTGATTATATAAATGGGTTTGTAGCTTCGAAAGGAAAAGAAGTGAACATCAACACTCCGTTTAATGATTTACTTGTGCGATTGGTGAAGAAAGCCGAGGAAGGAAAAGGGCTTCCTGAATTTGAGGAGAATCTTGCTTATTTTAGAGAGTTACTTTCTTAAATCACTTCATTTTATTATTTGTAAACACAGCTTCCATTATAAAAAATTTTATGTACTTTTCATTATACAACCATCGTTATTTTCGGTTTTTAGATACAATTACTAAATTGATTACAGACACCACAAGAGCCACAATTGAAATCATTAAGGCTGCAGCCACCATAATTTTCACCCTTTATGTTGATTTTTTTGAATAAAGAGGGTATGATTGACATAGATTATGGTTAGGAGGAGATTTTACTCCCCTCCCATGTGGTTTAGAACTCTAACGTTGTGAGCGTTTAGAGTTCTTTTTCTTTTTACGTCTTTTGTTGTCTCTGTCTAATAATATGACAATCAGATTAGTGATTGCTATTATCAGATTGACTACAGACGTAATCAGAATCAAAACCTGCTCCATACTTCTATGCCCTCCCTTCTATAAAGGGAGGGAAGGTATCATACCCTCAAGTTTAAATATACATAATTATTTACATTTACTCAAGTCATTCCAATCTTTTAAGACACGTTCATAATATATTTTCTTCCTACATACCACTTACGACTCCCCAAGTCTGCTTACCATATGTAGCTACTAAATACTTTGCCATTTTTAAAGTACTCCGGTACAATGCAGTGATCCTTCACCGTCTTATTTTGCTATTGAGACTGGGACATAACTATTCTAATTTTATACTTGCACATTTTTAAAGATTCCCTAAAAATAGTATGCTAGAACGTGTATAATTGAACTGTAAGTGAGGATAACCAAAAAATCATTTTAAATATATAGTCTAAATAGGAGAGGGTAAGAATATGGCAGCAAATATTAAAGAAATGAAAAATGAAAAGAAAGAACAGCTTTTTCAGCTTACGAATGAATTTAGTAGGATACATTTAAATGAAGAATATGATGTAGTAATCGAAAAATTAATAAATAAAATGGCTAGAAAACGTGAAGTTCCATTCCTTAAGGGGAGAATTGAAATTTGGGCAGCTGCTATCATCCATGCACTCGGAACAATCAACTTTTTATTTGATAAGGATACAGAGCCATATGTTTCTTCTCCATCTGTTATTTATGATCACTTCAATACCAAACAAAGCACCACCTCACAAAGATCAAAGCAAATTAGGGATATGTTTAATTTGTCTTATTTTGACAGCACTTTCGGTGTAGAATCAGTCAATAAACGCAGTCCATTTAATCAATTAACAACTATCGATGGCTTTATAGTTCCGAAAAGTATAATAGAAGAAGAATTCGTTATAAGTAATTGGGAGAAAAGAGTTGCAGAAATAATAGGCTTATCTTTAGTAAAAAAAGCATACAGTGATTTAGAACTGTCTGAATTACTGCAAGTAACGGAAGAAAGACTCCTTCGCTATCATGCATTCTTGCAAAAAGAAATGAAATTCCCTTTTAGAATAACAACTAAACAACAAATTGGTCTATTTTTAATAGAAGAACATATCGATTTTATTCGATTAGAGCAGGACATAAAAGTTCATCATCTATATGGAATTTTAGTGGAATGCATCCAAAAAGAAGAAAAAATATATATCCCTTTAGCCGAATTGGAGCTTGATGAGAGTCATGAGAATTATAACTTAGTGAATGATTATCAGGACTGGTTTTGGAATTACCGTTAAGTGTAAGTAGAGAACATCTATCTATATTCACACCCTACACACCATTGCATTCCCAATCACACATTGTTATGTTAGAAAGTGAAAAACAGATGAAGGAAAAGTAATGTATTACTTCCAATCACCATTTTGATAGGGAGTTTCTCTAGGAAGACCACCCAGTCACCGTTTTGACAGGAGTGGTCTTTTTCATAATTTGATTCCACCACAGAGAACCTATGTTCCTGTTTTATCGTGTTTTTAAAAAAATGCCAGTTATAATTGAATCTAAGCTATGAGTTTTCCTAGAACGAAGAAGCTTTTCAAAAGTTGGCCAAACTTTTGAAAAGCTTCTTTTGGATCTTTACATTTGTAAGATTCCAGCGCTTTAGACTCGCTAATTGTAAAATTCTATCTTAAATCATCCCCTAAAGATAAAACAAAATCCACCAGCACATCCCGGTATTCTCTCACCGAATCTACGTAAACCATTTCGTTCTCTCCATGCCAATCACTGCCGATCGGTCCAAATTCTACAGCGGCACCTCCGTACTCGGTAAAAAATTGTCCATCGCTGGAACCATGTTGACCGAATAGATTAACTTTTTCCAGATGAGTAATTCGTTTAATTGATTCTTCCAACGCTTCCACATAAGGATTGTCTTCTTTTGTCTTGATTGGATTATTGCGATTATGGATTGATAGACTGCAGTCTGTAATTGTCTTAATCTGATGAATGATATCTTCCGGAGATTGATGTGGCAGATATCTGATATCCAGTGACAGCTCACACCGCTCTGGGACTTTATTATAAACGGTCCCTCCTTGGATCTTTGCGAGATTGATAGAAGGCTTTGTAAACATGGATGAACGTTCTTGTGCAAAAGGAAGCTCTAAAATTTCTTCATAGAGTTCAATTGCTTTCGTGATTGCATTTGTACCTTCCCAAGGCCGGCTTCCATGTGCGGGTTTTCCCAGGACAGTAATATCCATCTGGAGTACTCCTTTAGATTGAATGCCGATCCCCATATTTGTTGGTTCACCGCAAATAATAAAGTCTCCCAAGTAGCCTTTTTCCGTTAAATATTTCGTTCCATACTTGCCACCGGTCTCCTCATCTGGAACGATTTGAAGCATAACTTTGGACGTTAATTCCATATCTTTCAATTGAGCAGCTGCCACCATTGAAGCAGCTACTCCTGCTTTCATATCAGCTGTACCACGGCCATACATTTTCCCATCTTCCATATATGGTTGGAATTGTCTTTCCTCTGCTGCAATGACATCGATATGTCCGTTCAAGACAATCGTAAAATCACCTTGGCCTAATTCACTTACAAGCATGTGAAATCCGTGATTTTCTATTTTTTTAACAGGGACATCTTGGTTGGTTAACCATTGCTCACAATAAGCAATTGCTTCATTCGCACCTGCCTTTGTGGAACTGTCTATTTTTATTAATTCTTCTAGTAAGGGAATTGGATCACGCATTTTATCCCTCCTACATTTAAAATATTCAAGTGTTTTACCAGCTACTACTCTTCAAGTGCTTCCATGATTTTACGTTTATTTATGGGAACAACGATATCATGACGCGCTAGCTCGATATTAGGTTTTTGATGCAGCCACTCTTCTTGTATCTCCTTCCCTGCAGTTAGTGCAATTATTGCAGATGGAATATCAGCTCCTGCTAAGTGGGTAAACGCATAGCCACCGCCAAAACGGGGATTAATGTCAATAACATAATAATCCTTCCCATTAAAATAAACATCTGTGTTTATATAACCTGCATGGCCAAAACCTTCACCTAGCTGCTGTGCAATGTCTGTTAATTCCGGAATATTTACAGTAATACATCGGTCAATATCTCCGCCCCTCATACCTAATTGCTTCCTAGCAAAGGATGTAAGAAAGCGGCCATTTAAATCGTTAAACATATCGACACTAAACTTATCCCCTTCAATCACTTCCTGAATGATGATATTATCTTGCGGTTTTCTTGAAGTGTCTCCATCGAGTGGGCTTCCCTTAATCTCCTGAATAGCATGCTGATAAGCAAACTCCATATCCTCTACATTGTCAATAAGTTCTATTCCTATTGAGGCGGAACCGTTACGAGGCTTCACGATTAACGGAAAGAATACTTCTTGTTTTTCCAATGCTCTTTTCGCATCTTCTGCGTTAAAATAGGAAAGTGGGGATTTTACGTTAAACGGTTCCAGCAACTCTCGGTATTTCCCTTTATCCCGCACCTTTTCTACAATACTGGAATTCGGCGCAAATACAGATACACCTAATTTTTCCAGTTCTTTTTTGTGGTCTGATATTTCGGGTACTTCCCAATCATTTAATGGAACAAGACAGTCCACCTCATGCTTCTTGCAAATCTCAATAATTGCATCCATATAATTTGTATCTGTTTGTTCTGGAATTACATAATTCTCGTCTCCAGTTTGGAGTGACGGCGAATTATATTCAGGATCGGCAACAATTACTTTCCCATCGATATCAACCTTTTTTAAAGCATCCTTAAAAAAATTTACCAAGTCTATTCTTCTTGCTGTTGATGTCAATAAGATGTTCAACTTGTTCAACTCCTCGTTGTTTATATCATTTTTTCGGAAACAAGATATTAATGTTTACCCAGCATGATAAACTTTAATCTTTTCCTTTATTCGTAAAACTCACAACTTGGGAGCATTGAACATCGACTTTCTTGTTTAAGGATCGAATATATACGTCATCTAAAACGTTAATATCTTGAAAGCAAACGCTCCATAAAGTGAAACTTCATTCTGTGGGGAATCCTTACCTCCCCACTGAATGTTAGTTGAACAGAATCAGGTATTTACGGACTGTATACCCCCACCTTCACATGTTGGGCTTCCTTATAAAAAGTGGCCTTCATCTTTTGTTATTTTATTAGTTGTTGTCTTGGGTGTTTAAAAGATAACTTTCTTTAGAAAACAAAACCTTCTTTTTAAAAGGTGAAAAACAAACGTTTTATCCAAGGTAAAAGTCAACTCATAAAAATTAATTATGTATATAGTATAGTAGAACGATGAAAAGGAGGGGAAAGTGATATGTCTGAGTACGAAAGAAAATATGATCAAGATGGAAACCAAGAGTATTTTTACTCTGACGGTAGAGGTCATGAAGATACAGATGTAGATGTAGATTTTGATTTTGATAGTGATTTTGATAGTGATATCGATTTAGATAACAGAAATGACAATGATAATGATAATGATTTGAAAAACAAAAACCGTAATCTAAACGTTGCAAAAGTTATCAGAAGCGGCAACTCAAATGTTAACGTTAGATCCCGTGAAGAAGATGATGAAAAAGATCATGACCATCGCCGTAGAAAACGCCATCGCAGAAGAAAAAAAAGATGTCGTTAAATGAACGATTAGTGGGATAGCTTTATTATCCCACTTTTTTCTTATAACGTGAAACTTCATTCAGTGGGGAATTCTTTACCCCCCACTGAATGTTAGTTGAACAGAATTAGGTATTTACGGACTGTATATCCCCCACCTTAACATTTTGGTTTTCCCTTTTGTTTAGAGGTGGGGGTATTACAGACCGTTAATGCGTGAAGAAAGGAGAGATGTTACTTGGAAAACGCAAGAAGCAATGTCCATCCAATTGATTTTAGAAACGATACACGATCTACCATTGATTATAGCGGTAATTCCGATGTCGATATAGAAGTCAATGTTGATACCACTCCGATTGCATATGCTATGTTATGTACACTTTTAGCTACAAAACAGATATCTGACTTTGAATTCAAAAAAGCTGTCCATAGATTGGAAGATTTAATTAAAAAAGGAATCAATCCGACAATCAGAGATATGAATGATTTATCCCAAGTGAAACTATACAAAAAACGATGAAGATGACATGAGCAAAGGCGCAAGCGCCCGTTTAGCAACGTACAAACTAGAGCACTCTGGAATGAGATAAAGGAAACACAACGAACGATAGTGAGTTGATGTTGACTTATCGATTGGAGGAGTGTGAAGTTTGCTAGTTGCTGGGCGCTGGAGCCGGACGTGGCTAATCCTGGATACCTATGTTATCTTAGCATTTTTATTTTATACTTTCCTTTAAAAAAAGTGGGTCTCCCACTAATTTCAGTAAACGTATGAAAGCTCTTCTCTTATAAATGTGCGGTAAATCCCCGTTAAAGATGCTGTTGGCAGTACCATCTTTAACGGGGATTTACCGTTTATTGCGTTATAAATACCCAGACTTTTAACTTTCTAAAAGTGAAACTCATTCAGTGGGGATATTACAGACCGTTAATACATGGAATTCCCTAACTCCCTGCAAGCTACATTATCCGTGCAAGCTTCCCTTGAGCATTGGACGTGGTCGGTAGGGACCAATTGGGAGCTGGATTAGGCTGGTCCTTCCTTGTCGATCGATTTTATAAAGTTCATCACTCAAATTAGCGTCAAACCCTAGCAGCGGGTGTCCTCCCATCCCAAGGGCCGACGCAGCCAAAAGCAATCGTTGCACGAGCATACCTGCTTCCATCTGCTGTATTCGGTAACCCCTGTATCCTAGTTCTTTCTTATAGAAATCCTTATCACCTGCCACATGCAGGCAAATTGGAACCTGGAGTAAATTTACATTATTAAAAGACATTCCATTCTGCAAATGAAGTCGATGGTCTCCGGGACGAATTTCCCTTAACATGTGTTCGGTGCTATCATAATAGTACGCCCCATTTGGAATTCCTTCAACCATGTATAAACTGCTGTAAATTGTTACACGAGGCGGATCATTGTTATACGCAACATCCAAATCATTTCTGTATGAAAAAGCAGCCATTGCTTCTTGGAGAAGGGCAGCCAACTGTTGTTGATCCACCTTCTCCAATACGAAATCCATGTCTGGAGAAAATCGATTTTTACATATTTCCGCGAGATCATAGGGCAAGGATTTTGTATGAGGCAATGTCACCGTGTTCTCCCCATATTCTGCAATTGTCCTCCCCTTTATTTCTCGAAATGACCATGTAGATTCTAGGTTAGATGCTTTATTCATTGCAGTTATCATCGGATATTCTTTGATCCGTAGTGACCGCTCGAAATGATTGGTTTGAATTGCTGGCAGCTCTTGTTTCAATTCATCCGCTATAATATTTTTGTGGCGGTCCTCTCCGCTCATAGACCAGTTGGTGGCTTCCACCGACAGGGGAATTACACTATATACACTCTCCTCCAGATCAGATAGTCCAAGCAGATGATTTATTGCGGTATCAAGAAATTGAAAGTACACACCTGTGGCAAAGCCAAACCGCTTCGCTACCTCCATTAGCTGTCCAATCAACACACCAGCATCTAACCCTTGGAGTCGATACGCAAAGTTGTTGTATTTAAAAAAGTTTTTCCAAAACATTGTCGAGACAAAGACAATACCGAAACACGAGGGGATGTCACACCGATTCCCCAGAGCTCTAGCTAAATAGAAATCGAAATTTCCTTCCCGCAGCAACACCAAGCTGTAATGTGCTTAATGGTAAACTCCATCCGGGAGTCCTTCTACCTTTAAATAAACGTACAATTCGTTAGGATATAGCGCCCCGCCAGATGGAGCATAACGCCTATAGGACTGCATCGGAAAGGTATCTTGATCTGTCGAATCTATTTGCAAGACGGATTGACTCAATTGAGTCAATCCGAATACATACCAGAGAAAATGGCCAACTCTATTGATATCCAGTTTTGCAGAAGGTTCTCCACCAGTAAGCGTCAGTGGTACTTCTTCGGACAATGGAGCGACCGGTAATCCACGGTAAAGTTTATATGCAAGCGGTGCATCCTCCCAATCCACTTCCCAGTTCAGCTGATTTGCTTTATCAATATCAAAATGCAAATTGTGCAGAAATTCTTCCAGACTCATCCTCTACCTCCTTTAAGGAAACGGGTGCGGATGTGGATTGAGTTGTTCGATTGTCAATGGTTCTTTCGTGAACTTAAGCTCCATCGGGACTCGAAGGACCCTCTCAAGTCCTGTTAAGCGGGTAAGATGATGCCCGAATGTCATCGGCAGCATCCCTGGAATCAGTACTTTTACGCAATACAATCCGTTTCGTATCGTTTCCGGAGTCGACTGATCTACCACAATTACTTCAAGGTTTAACTGGCGGAACACCTGAAAAATATCTTGCAAATCATCGGTAAGATCCGCATGATCCGACTTCCAATTAAACTCCTCATTAAAGGATCGCATTGGACCATTTTCGTCAAGCAAAAAACTAAAACGCTCTTCTACTTGCGGCAAACCGCAAAGCATGCCGTGATCTTCCATCTGCCGCACCAAGGATGAATCATGTAGCATTCTTTCATACTCCTCTTTGTTCGCTTCAAATTTTTCATCGAGGTTGAGCATCATGCCAGCAAGCTCGTGAATTGCGCCTTTCACCGCCCGCACCGGATCCAGATGAGCCCCGGCTGCACAAATGAGATTTAGTCCCTTTTCCTTTCTGTTTTTAGCTATTGCAAAAATACTTGGAATACCGTGTTCCATCGTAGCGTCATACAAATACAAATCATACCCAGCGACCACTCGCATCCGCTCGACCATTAATTCCAACTCCTGGTCGTTAGCTGTAAAAGGATCAATTCGTGGAAGATTAAGCTTTGCGTACCATGTCATTAAGAATGAATCACGCTCGACCACTTCCATAATTCCATGGAAAATGGCCTCTTCTAAACTTCCTCCAAGCGCACATCCATTTGAAGTTTCATAGACAAAACCTTCTGTTCCGTGTCCAACACTGTAATAAGCAAGGAGCTCTGGGACTAGAATAGGACGCTCCTCTAAAAACGAATAACCCCATACCCAATCAATGGAACGGTCAGGATCAAACGGCTTGAATGGAAAACCAGGCTGCGCATATTGTTCCTTTGCGTGTACGCCTACCCTCAAAGGATGAGGTGCTTGATTTTCTAAGTTACGATAACTATCATGGACCACAGTCCGTTTGCCGCGCGGTTTTATTCCGCAGTACCGCTCCACCCCTTCTAAAATGGCTGTCAATACGCTCTCTTCGTATGAATGGGTCCGGCCACCTGTTCCTTCGTCCCCTGCTAACATAGGCAGATTAACACTCGCATCAGCAAATGGAGTAACTAGGTCATACATTTTACTGTTTAAAATGCCAGTACGATTATCCAGATAGTCATTTACAATATCTTCCTTCATCTCATCCAACCGACGGCTGCGGAAACTGCTGGAACTTATCTTCGGACTTGGTTGCAGTGAAACATGGGCTAAGTCTCGCGAATCGTCGGGTAATTGACCACAGACCGGACATAACGGGTTGGGCAAAAAAGAATGCCAGGAGCTCTTCAGTGTTTTCAAATCAATTGAATAAACCCTGCCTTCTGAATAAACCCGATCCCCCCGCAATAAATTCTGTACCTCTCCACCTATCACGTAAGCCATTTGTAAAAGTCCCGTACGTGAAGCCCACGGATCACTTTCCATTCCTCTGTCCAGTTCAAGTCTTTGTTTTACCTCAACCATCTCTATTCGATCCCGACTCCCCATAAGAAGCCGTATATCTGCACATTGAGAGCAGCCTGCTGCACCTGGTTGTACAAGCGGGCCCACTATACCTTCACCAAATGAAACAAAGCCTCTGAGCCAGGGAGTACTAGTTTTTTGTAATACTTCTTCCGCATTTTGATGAACGGAGGGTCTCCAACCATCATCCAAAAACAGCACCAAATCCGTATAACTTAGAATACCTTCACCGAGATTGGACTTACGTATAATTGGATAGTTTGCTGACAGTTCGTGACTTACACAATCAGCCAGCACCCCTTCTCCGACAATCAACACGAAGGAGTTCATCGTGAATCCCCCTCTCGCAGCAAGACACCAAACACTCCGGCTAGTCGCTCTTTAAAAACAGGTTCAAGCCCATATTCGGCTACGAAGACCCGTTTACCATTCCATTTCAATCTTTCCATGGCTCCTTGTAGAATGTCGGCTTGTATCCTCTCTTCACACACGGGAATATCAAGACTAATTGGTGAGTTCTCTTCTAAATAGATGGATGAGGATGATACCTTACAAATTAGGTTGCTCGAGGAATCCGATTTATTTTGCACTTTGCTAATTGCCTGCTGTAAAGCCCTTCGTAACGCCATTGTTACATTTAAATCTATACTGCCATACCACTCATCTTCCGCACCTATCCATATTACAGGAAAACCAAATACTTCCTTTCCTATCCCGATAATTGGTGCTCCCTGCATCGTGGTTAATGTCTCTAAATAGAACCGGCATTTTTCATCTTCTATAGAATTCAACTGCACTCGGGAAACAGAATACTTCTGATTAAATTGTTGCTTGCGAAGCTCCTCTCTCAAACACTTTTGTAACCCACGTCCAACACCTTCCACAAACGATTCACCAGCTCCAATCCCGATCATTTCATCCGCTACTACTGAACCATTTTCAAGTGGCAGCGCATTAACAATCAAGCTCGCCATTCGCTCCCCATATGATTCAATTCCTGTTAGTCCTGCCTCCAGGCGTGCTTCCTTATGAGTCAAACCTGAGCAGACATCCTCATGCATCAGCCCAGCTGGTCCCTCCGACAACGGGTCCACTACCTGAATGCGACATTGAGCTAACGGGAGCTGCTTTAAGTCACCTTCCTCCCAAATATGAAAGATTCCTAATTCCGCTGATGTTAACTGATCGAAAGAAAGAAGTAAATTACCTGATTCAACTTCCTCTATATCTGTGTGAATCCGGTCCTCGACATTTTGAACCCATTCAGCAGATATATCACCTGTCACCAGAGGATGAGGCAAAAATGCATGCCATTTTCCCTCTAATGTATCCAGATTTAGAAGAAAAATCCTATTATTCTTTTCCAATTCTGTGACTCCTGTAATCTTTTTAAACAACTCAAATACAATCATATTAGCTAACAATGAACCAGAATTTACGGAGGAGCCTTGAGACTTCCTATCTTTAGATAAAGCGGATTCATGTAAACGACGCCATGCCGTTTCCCAACACACCTCGGAATCCGGATGTACGAGTGGACCTGCCAAACCTACTTGCTGCAGGCATAAAGCTGGGAGAAACATTTTGTTCTCTTCCCTGCAAACCGTATGAAGTTGTCTAAGTTCCTCTAGTTCTCCCTTCTGACTCACATACAATATGGAATCAAAAGGCTCCACTATTTCTCGCCAACTCTCCTGCTTTTGCGAGAACTCTTTCAAGTTAACCTCTGGGTCTTTGATTCGTGCATGCTCCACGAGTTGATTTAACCTCTGTCTATTGGTCGGAACCTCGTTTGTAACTAACACCTGTATCTTAGTCAAACCAGTCTCAAGCAAAGAAGAAACAACAGAATTTAACATAGGACCAGAGCCAACTGCCAGCACGTTAGCCTGACGAAAACTTTGAAAACGGGCTGCCCCGGAACCAACTATATTGTCAACAAATTCAATTTGAGATGCATACTTTTTAAGATGATAATCCGACAATTGATGCGGTAGATCCTGACTTAAATCACGAACATATCCATTCTCATAAAGTACCTCTGCAATTTCAAAGACCCGGTTTCGGTAGGGTCAGGTAATCCGTTAGTCAAATATTCTAATGTATACTCCCCATTGAACATCGGTAACAGTTTTTCAACCCACTGATCGATCCCACTGCCTTCAATGCGGAAAGAACTTGAATTGTTCCGAAAATATACTCCTCGGTTTGGTTCCGGGAGATAAAACGTGTCCCTTTTCACTTTTAGACGCATAGAAGGTTTCAATTTCGGCATCTCTAGCCTCCTTATCCTTTTGACCATAATTGTTCATTAATACTGCCACTTTCATCGTATGTACCGTAATTTGTCCATTATGTCCTGTTTTTTTAGGGAAAGCCCCCTGCAAAAATGCAGGAGGCTTCTAAAATTGAATACTAAACAATTTAAGGGCTTACCAAAATCCGCCGTGACAGCGACCGCATCTGAAGCAATTAGCGCATCGAAAACAACGAGCACAACCAAAGCACCGGAAGCCAAAGCAGCCGCCAAAGCCGAAACATCCACCAAAACCAAATCCAATGAGCTCTTGATTCATATCGTACTGATTTTACTCCCAAGGTATTGCCTGAGTCGCTTGAAAGTCGTCAACATTCAACATTTGAATTTCATTATGAAAATTATTCATTTTTCTTTTCCCCCTAAATTTAAATTAAAAGTCAGGTCTTCTAAACTGAAACGATAGCTGCCATGTTAATCAAGTAAGAAGTGTTTTCCAGATAACCATTATTATTTTTCGAGTACTCATCAACAAATTATGTACAACAGATGGGTGTGGTTACTAATACAGGAGCCTATTTTACGGAACTGATAAAATCAATACATTTTATTTATCGAATAAAATTAGGCCCCAACCAAAGTGATTGAGAGCCTAGATGACCAAAAGTTAATATTTTGAGAACGAAGGTGGATGATGAGCGCCATTATATTAATCACAGCCCATATATTTCTCAAGAAAAGCAGCTACGAGAGAGTAAACATAAATTTCATTCTCTGGTTTCACTATTTTATGCCCCTCCCCTTCCATGCGATGATAGGTAACGGGATGTCCGCGTTGCTTCAGTTTAGAGACGATTTGCTCTGATTCTCCAATGGGAACACGTGGATCATTTACACCGTGGAAGACTAACAAGGGAGCAGTAATCTCGTCAGCATGATTCAAAGGGTCAATCAAATCAAAAAAATCCCCATCTTGTTCAACCGTACCGTATTCAATTTCTCTAAGCCGCTTTCTCCATGGACTCGTAGTTTGGATAAATGTTCGCAGGCTCGACATGCCAACAATATCAATTGCAGCAGCCCATAAATCAGGATAGTGACTAATTGCCGCAAGCGTTAAAAATCCACCATAACTGCCTCCGAGAAGAGCAATTTTACTCGTATCAATAGCTGGATCTTGTTTAAGCCAATCCACTAGGGAGACCACATCTTTAACCGCATCCAACCGTTTCCGTACATCATCCAGATGGGTATACGACTTTCCATAGCCTGTACTTCCACGGAAATTAGGTGCTGTGACGGCGTAGCCCTGATTTAGTAAGAATTGCAAAAGGGGATTGAAGGACGCCCGGCTTTGACTTTCCGGTCCGCCATGAAGATAAATAATAATTGGGCGTTTCTCGGCAGTTAACTTTGGTTTATAGTAAAAAAAAGGGATTTGAAGACCGTCGAATGAACGATAGGATAGTAGTCTTGGCTCCGTTAGTTTTCCTAAGAGAGGTTTGCTTGTATTGATTAACGGTTGAGCCTTAAGGGTTGAAAGGTGAAGTGACCATAGTTCAGAGGGATGCGCAGGTCCATTTAATTTAAAAAGCAGCATTTGTCGTTGGGGTAAAAAGGTGAGATTGGTTATCACTCCCATAGGGTTTTCCCATGTAGAAAGTGTCCCTTTATTCAAATCAAAAAAATAACCTTTTGAGATTCCACCTTGATTTTCGGTAAAAGCAAACTGGTTGTTTTCCTTATTAAATGCCAACCCTTCAAAACCCCATTCCCCCTGTCGCAACGAAGTTATTTGCTTCGTAGGCAGATGAATGCGCATCAGTCCGTAGAATTCACTATCTTTGTTTGACAATAAATATAAATCTTCCCCGTCCTGACTAAAATGGATATCACGGTAACTTGTTTCATCTGAATGCTCTGTAATCCAGTCGATGTTTCCAGTTAAAAGAGATAAAATTCCTAAATCATGATCCAGCGGAGAGTTCGTTCTTCTGATTAATAGTGCATTTCCATTAGGAAACCATGCTACTACAGAAAATATACCGTCTTCAGCAAAGACTAGATGAGTTTCAAAAGTCTCGAGATTCTGGATATAAATATCTAAAAAGGCAGGATTCCGTCGATTACTGGACCAGGCAATCCATTTTCCATCAGGTGAGCTTCCCCCATACCGATGTACATGTTCAGGCGATTTGGTAAGAGGGATGAGCGTCTTATTTTGCTTAAGGAGATATAATTGCTCCCTTTCATTCCCAGTAGGATCCATCCCGATAATTAAATCTGAAGTGCCCTTAACATATTTTACAAACGTAATACTTTCTGATATAAAAGATGGCTGCTCAGGTTCTCTCTGATCTAGATTCCACTTTTCTACTCGTACCGATCCGTTATATTCGACAATCACACTTATTTGATTATGATTTGGTTCATAATCATAATCACTAATCGTACGCTGGTGGACATAAAGGTCTGGAATCTTTTTAGTCATTTCTTTCCCCACCCATTCTCTAGTTTATGAATGAAAACAATATGGAGTTTTCTTAAAATGCTCTTGATACAATAGTGACGTTCAGAACATTATATTTAAGAAGAGTGGGCAGTATGCATTGTCCCTCTTTAGTTACAACTGCGAGTTCAAATGACATGGCGAAATAATTGGTCGAGGAATTGAATTGAATGGATCAGTTCAGCAAAAACCCTTTTTTTAAAATACCGAACCTATCTGTTTTATTAAGTGTGGCATGAGGTATCGAACCTTCAAATAATTGAAGGTTTACTGAAAAAAGTCATTGCTCAAATGAGGTTTTTGCTGTAATATTCCAATTGTTTTTCCATCCCAAAGAAGTGGAACAACAAGGAAAAGAATAAAAAAGCAAATCGATTTATAAACAAATTCTGCAAATCCGTTTGTTAAAAAGAGTCCAGCTGCAAGAGACCAGCTAATCTTAATTAACAGATAGTCTATAATCACAGCCAATAATTGCGACAATGGAGGTACCAAAGAACTTTCTTTTATTTTTTCACCCTTGGCAATCAGGTTCTTTCGAGATGGAAACAGAACAAATATACTGCGTTTTAAACTAATGAATATCGATGGAAGAGCACCTGCGTGGCAGTCCTTGCTGAAAAGATCCTTTGCGCTATATTTACCTTTAGCAACATCATGGATCCTAAATATATTTACTAGTATCGAGTTGGATATAAATTCAAACCTTTATCCTTATCACGTATGGACCACTGTGATTATATTTGCATTTCTCATCATGATCTGGGCCGTATTATTTATCCATACGATGATCATCCTTATTAAAAGAGGGAAACGGAACTTTTACTTTGACTATGTAGCGGATTTAGTACCAAGGAAAAAATAAATCTAATCCAAAACTGCAAACCCCACCCCGGGATTTGCTGTTATTTTTTTAGAGATTATTAAAAAGTCCAGTGAAAATGACACTTCGCATATCTAAGTTGGCTAAGGCTGTTTTTAGTCGGCCTTCCTCTCATTCATTTCTTGCGCGTCGGAAGTTCGTGGCGGTGCGCACCATTTATTCTTGCGCTTTTCTAAACAGCTCCTCCACTTCGGAAAACTTTTCCTCATAGGTTTCTTGATTAATATCATACAAATCAAAGTAGATATCCCCTTGTTCATCTGAAATATCTAAATAGCTTTTCCTAAATTCCTTGCTAAAATCAAGATAAATATGTTGTTCTAATATTCCTTCTTCATGAAGATATTTTAATGTATATTTTAAATTCTCACTTTGTCTGTACGTTTTTTCTTTTTGAAAACTTATAATTGGGTATTTTTCAGAAAGTTTATCGAAAGCATCAAGAATTGCAGTTTCAAATTGTTGGCTCAGATTGTCTGAGATAAGCTTTTTTCCACCTTTTTGAATACCAGAATAAATAAAGTTAGTTAGTAAATTTTGTATCATAGGATTCGTCATTAATTCTAACACTTTAATCACACTCTCTTATATTAATATTTAATGACATTTTATCTTACATTCTTTAAATAATAATCTCAAATTTTTCCCTTACTCGCTTTTGCAATCATCTATTATTATTCAATTATCCATTAGCAGGATATATATGGGTTAGTGTTCTAAATCTTTGTAATGGTGCAGCATTCTCAAGTAGTGCATATTGAAGCTCATTACGTAGAGAGAAAAGAAGATTAATTAAAATAGAATGACTTTATGCATAGATTGACAAGAGTATAAAATTCCTCATTCACTAAGACATACGTATGCCTCTTTTCTTGACATGGCCACAATTGACTTGGAAGAAACTATGGATAGATTTGGTCATACTCCAGAAAGTAACAACAAGAAATATTTATCTCGCGTTACAAAGCAATAGAAAAAAGAGGCTTCTCAAAAGTTTGATCAACTTATGAGAAGCCTACTACTTTAATGTATCGAATGTTAGCCAATCATTCTCATTTAACTCAAAAACCCTTATATATCAAGATGTTAGACGGCTATCACATCATGCCGCCCATTCCACCCATACCGCCCATATCAGGCATTCCGCCGCCAGCGTTTTCTTCTGGCTGGTCAGCAACTACAGCTTCAGTAGTCAAGAACATAGCTGCTACAGATGCTGCGTTTTGTAGTGCAGAACGTGTAACTTTTGCAGGGTCTACGATACCAGCTTCAATCATGTTTACCCAGTCGTTTGTAGCTGCGTTGAAGCCGATGCCGTTTTCTTCGCCTTTCAAGCGCTCAACGACGATGGAGCCTTCAAGACCCGCGTTGTCTGCGATTTGACGAACTGGTTCTTCGATTGCGCGAAGTACGATATTAACACCAGTTGCTTCGTCACCTTCAAGCTCTAGTTCGTTAACTTTCTTGTAAACTTCAAGAAGCGCAGTACCTCCACCAGCAACAATGCCTTCTTCTACTGCTGCACGTGTAGAGTTCAGTGCGTCTTCAATACGAAGTTTACGCTCTTTCAATTCTGTTTCAGTTGCAGCTCCTACTTTAATTACTGCAACACCGCCTGCAAGTTTCGCTAGACGCTCTTGTAATTTTTCTTTATCGAATTCAGAAGTAGTTTCTTCTACTTGTGCACGGATTTGTGCTACGCGGCCTGCGATTTGGTCTGGGCTGCCAGAACCTTCAACGATTGTTGTGTTTTCTTTTGTAACAACAACCTTAGCAGCGCGTCCAAGTTGTTCGATTGTAGTGCTCTTCAAGTCAAGTCCTAAATCTTCTGTAATTACTTCACCACCAGTTAGTATAGCGATGTCTTCAAGCATTGCTTTACGACGGTCACCGAATCCTGGTGCTTTAACCGCAACTGCGTTAAATGTTCCGCGAAGTTTGTTCACAACTAATGTTGCTAGTGCTTCACCTTCTACATCTTCTGCGATAAGAAGTAATGGCTTGCCTTGTTGAACAACTTCTTCAAGAACTGGTAATACTTCTTGGATGTTACTGATTTTCTTATCTGTAATTAGGATATATGGATCTTCTAGAACTGCTTCCATTTTATCTTGGTCTGTTACCATGTACGGGGAAGCATATCCGCGGTCAAATTGCATACCTTCTACAACGTCAAGCTCTGTATTGAAACCTCTTGACTCTTCAATCGTGATCACGCCGTCTTTCCCAACGCGCTCCATCGATTCAGCAATTAGCTCTCCTACTTCTTCATCGTTAGCAGAAATTGCTGCAACTTGTGCGATAGACTCTTTGTTCTCTACAGACTTGGAAACATTTTTTAATTCTTCTACTGCTGCTTGAACAGCTTTTTCAATACCGCGGCGGATACCTACTGGGTTTGCACCAGAAGTTACGTTTTTCAGTCCTTCGCGGATCATTGCTTGTGCAAGAACTGTAGCTGTTGTTGTACCGTCCCCTGCTACATCGTTCGTTTTAGATGCTACTTCAGATACGAGCTGTGCACCCATGTTTTCGAATGCATCTTCCAGTTCGATTTCTTTTGCGATTGTTACACCGTCGTTCGTGATTAGAGGTGCACCGAATTTCTTATCTAATACAACGTTACGTCCTTTTGGTCCAAGGGTAACTTTCACTGCATCTGCTAATGTATCTACCCCACGAGCTATTGCACGACGTGCGTCTTCACTAAATTTAATATCTTTTGCCATGGTTACATTTCCTCCCTAAATTCTATTATTAAAGGTTGTTCAAAAAGTCCGGTAAAAATGACACTTTGAGAAAAAGAGGTTCTACTAAAACCGTCCACGTCCCGTGCTAGTGTCGGTGTTGCAAAACGAATCGCATACTTAGCCGACCTCGGTCCTTTTATCCTCCTTTTTGAACACTCTATTGATATATGTTTTAAGTTTCTTAAGTATAAGTTAATTGAGTTATGAAATAACAGCTAGAATATCACTTTCTCGTAGAATCAAATATTCTTTCCCGCCGTATTTCACTTCTGTTCCAGCAAACTTAGAGAAAATAATGCGGTCTCCTTCAGACACTTCCAGTGCAATCTTTTCACCACTGTCTGTTACACGGCCAGAACCTACTGCTACTACATTACCTTCTTGTGGTTTTTCCTGTGCAGAGTCTGGAAGTACAATTCCGCTTGCTGTTGTTTCTTCTTGCTCTACAAGTTCGATAACAACACGATCTCCTAATGGTTTAATCATCTAGAACTCCTCCTTGATTCTAAAGTTTTTATATTTTTGTTAGCACTCACTTCGCTCGAGTGCTAACTCCAATTATTATAATAAGTAATAAGTCAAAAAAATGCAAGCGATGTATGTTTAATTTTTGTGATTTTCTATTTTTAACTGGAAAAGGAGCTGGAAATAGATATTAATAAGGATTTGAACATATAATTGGGTAAAGATAAGAATGTAATGGGACAAATGCTCTGACCCCATGTCCCGATTTATGTTAAAATACATTTATGTGAATTTATCACGGATTAACGATCTGTAATAGCCCCACTTCTAAACATGAGGGAAACCCGATATGTGAAGGTGGGGGATAAACAGTCCGTAAATCCCTGATTCTGTTCAACCAACATTCAGGGGGTAAAGAACGCCCACTGAATGAAGTTTCACTTTATATAGAAGGAGTCGTTGGGTTTGCCGAAAAGATATTGGTATGTGATTGTGACGTATTTGGTTATGCAGTTTTCCGCCCTTCCGGTAGCGTTGTATATGGAATTATATTTCCCCGAAAGTTATTCACAAAATATGATTTATTGGTCGATTTTTAGTTTTACTGCTGGACTGCTCGTTACGTTATGGCTAATGAGGCCAGACATGAAAATGCCAGCACACCGGGATGCTTCCCCCGTTTCTTCCGTTATCCTTTGGTCCATATTTGGGGTGTTTCTAGCCTTCTTTGCTCAAACAATTGCAGCAATGATTGAAATCTTTATTTTCGGCATCCCAGCAGGATCGGAGAACACAATGGGGATTATGGAATATGCCCGGGCAAATATGCTCTTCATTTTGATTCCAGCAATTATTGCGCCAATCCTTGAAGAGATCATTTTTAGAAAGATTATTTTCGGTAGTCTCTATAAGCGCATGAACTTCTTTTTCGCCGCTATACTATCAGCACTCGTCTTTGCTGCTTTTCATGTAGACTTTTCCCATCTTCTTATGTATACAGCAATGGGACTCGTATTTGCTTTCCTTTATGTAAAAACAAAACGGATTATCGTTCCGATTATCGTCCATGCAGGGATGAACTCTTACGTTGTTTATAAGCAGTATAACTTAACACCAGAAGAAATCCAAAAAATGATTGATCAGCTTGAACAGTTGCAGACAATTTTGTTGAGCTGGGTATGAAAAAAAGCGGGATCCTGACGGACTATTCAAACGTCATCTCCCGCTTTTTTATTATATTTCATTTAACATCGTAATGATTTCATCCGTATCTTCAATCATTTCTTCCATTACCGTATAGCGTACAAGATATAAGTCCTCATCTTTAACGAAAATGCGGCCGATTTCTTCTTGATTTGGTTCTTTTGCATCCCCATCTACACGGAATTGGTACATGACTTCACTTTCCGTTGCATAGAGACGTTCAAAATCAAATTCTCCTGTTGTCATATCTTGTAAGCTTAGCTCCAGCACATCAATGAAATTCGCAAGCCCGCTTCGTTCATTACCATCTTCATAATAATCATAGGTGATGATTGCACTGTAATTCCCTAAGGTTTCCGCAACCGGAATGTATTCAGCGGTTGCTTCCCCTTCCGCTTCATCATAAGCGGCAAGCATCCATTCTTCCTCATCAAAAGGAGTAGGAAGACTAGAAATTACTTCCACATAATCTCCAGTCATCTCAACCTCTTCTCTTTCCTCAGGCAGTGGATTGACTTCGAAGATTTCCGACTCATAAATTTTCCATTTACCGTCGTCTGGACGAAGAATATGTTCTCCTCTTGTTTCGTTGTTCTCGAAGTCGCCTGAATCTTTTTCAATCGTACGTTGTGTATAGTGGACGACAGCTTCATCCTCAGATTGTTCTTTCATCTCAAGATCTGCCAACTCGATATCCAATGAATACTCAAAGAACTCAGTGATCGTCTCCTTTGTTGATTCATAAGCAGGAGATTCCCCGTGGATTGTCTCCATATAACCGTCCAAGTCCTTTGCCATCAACGCTTCAACATTATCCTCAAGGACAGCAAAAAATACATCCTCCCCTGCTTCAACCTCTTGCTCTGATTCCGTTTCTTTCTCCTCTGTATTATTCGAGCAAGCTGCTAAAAACAGACAGGAGAGTAAAAGCAATACTCCTGTCCATATTTTACGATTCAACACGTTTTCCCACGCCCCTACTATTTTCTCCCGTTTCACTATCTTTCTTGTTTCTTTATCACGTATTAACGGTCTGTAATACCCCCACCTCTAAACATGAGGGAAGCCCAATATGTAAAGGGGATAAACAGTCCGTAAATACCTGATTCTGTTCAACTAACATTCAGTGGGAGGTAAGGAATTCCCCACTGAATAAAGTTTCACTTTATGTGTGCTCTATTTTGATTGCAATGGATAATGCTTCAAAAAGTAAACAAGTGCCTGTAGTTCAACCGCTAAATCGATATGATGAACGCGCACATCTTCCGGTACTGTAATACGAACAGGTGTGAAGTTCAAGATTCCTTCAATCCCTGCTTTAACTAATTTTTCTGTAATAACATCAGCTTCCGATACAGGTACAGTGAGGATCGCGACAGAGATTCCCTCAATTCTCTCCATCATTTCATCTATCCCGTAAACTGGAACACCCCCGACAATTTGACCGATTTTCTCTTCATCACTATCGAAGGCCATTTTGATTTGGATATTATTATTTTTCGTAAAGTTATAATTTAAAAAGGCGGTACCTAGATTACCGACACCGATTAAAGCAACCTCTGTCGTTTCATGTTGGTCGAGTGTACTGCGGAAAAATCCGAGCAAGTATTCGACATTATAGCCGTAACCTTTCTTTCCTAAAGCGCCGAAGTATGAAAAGTCACGACGGATTGTAGCGGAGTCAACTTTGATTGCTTCTGATAGTTCCTTTGAAGAAACCCGTTTTTTCCCTTGTCGATTCAGATTATTTAAATAGCGATAATATAACGGAAGCCGCTTTGCTGTTGCTTGTGGTATTTTGTTTTGTCTCATATCTGTTCCTCATTTCATTAATAACAATAATAATAGTTATACTTATGTCTATTCTACCAGAAAACGAGCGAAATGTCGTGATTATTTTCACATATAATTTCCTTCTCCTGCTTTTTGCGTTACAATACATATAATGGGGTGAATGTATGATTTTAATGCAAATGAATGGACTTTCGAAATCCTTTGGTTCGGAAACCATTTTATCAAATGTAAAACTTGAAATTAAAGATCTTGATCGAATAGCAATTGTTGGGAGAAACGGGGCTGGGAAATCTACTTTATTAAAAATAATGGCCGGCGAACTTTCTTATGATACCGGGGAACTTATTAAGCCGAAAGAACTTACTATCGGCTACCTTTCACAACATATGGAATTAAAATCCGGCAAGACAATCTGGAATGAGCTTGTCACCGTATTCGACCATTTAAAACAACAAGAAGAAAATTTACGGAAGATAGAAGAGAAATTGCAAGATACTGAGAAGCTTTCAAATGATGAATATCAAAGTTTACTATCAGAGTATGATCGCCTGCAGCACGCTTACGAGACCGGTGGCGGCTATACGTATGAAGCTGAGATTAAGGCAGTATTGAATGGACTCAATTTCCAGGACTATGATTACCATACAATGATTAGTGAACTTAGTGGCGGCCAAAAAACAAGGCTCGCTCTCGGCAAGCTGCTCCTGCAAAAGCCACAACTCCTGCTTCTTGATGAACCGACCAACCATTTAGATATTGAAACATTAGGCTGGCTCGAATCCTATTTAAGCGGGTATCCAGGAGCAGTTGTCATTGTTTCCCATGATCGCTACTTCCTTGATAAAACCGTATCCCTCGTCTATGAAATTTCAAGACATGAGACGAAGAAATATCACGGGACATATAGTAAATTTCTCGAACAAAAAGCAGCCGACTACGAACGGGAACGGAAAGAATTTGAAAAGCAGCAAACAGAAATTAAACGGATGGAAGATTTCGTCCAACGTAATATCGCCCGTGCCTCTACTACGAAACGGGCGCAAAGCAGACGGAAACAGCTTGAACGAATGGAACGGGTGAACAGACCGCTTGGAGACGAGGCTTCTATGTCCTTCTCTTTCGATATAGAAAGAAGAAGTGGAAATGATGTCTTGAAAATAGAAGACCTTTCCCTCCGCTATCCGGATGAAGATGAATATACCTTCAAGCAAGCAAACCTCCGCCTCACCCGCGGCGAACGGGTTGTCCTTATTGGACCGAACGGGGTTGGTAAAACGAGTTTACTTAAGATTCTTATCGGCAAGCTCCAGGCAACGAACGGGTCCTTTGAACTGGGGACAAATGTGAAAATCGGCTACTATGATCAGGAACAGGCGAATCTTTCCTCCAATAAAACAGTCCTGCAGGAATTATGGGATGAATACCCGCTTGTAATGGAAAAAGATATCCGCACGGTACTAGGCAATTTCTTATTTAGTGGAGATGACGTTTTAAAAACGGTCGATCAGTTAAGTGGTGGAGAGAAAGCGAGGCTCGCCCTGGCAAAACTAATGATGCAGAAGGCTAACCTGCTTATACTTGATGAGCCGACAAACCATCTGGACATCGACAGTAAGGAAGTGCTGGAAGCAGCATTAATGGACTATCCTGGTACAATCCTCTTTGTTTCCCATGACCGTTATTTCATTAATCGCATTACAGACCAAGTCGCGAAAATGAGCAAGAACGGGATTAAAGTATACCTAGGGGACTATGATTACTATCTTGAAAAAATAGAAGAAGAAAAAGAGTTCATTAAACTTTCCAAGGAAAAAACAGACAAGCCAAAGATCGATAACAGACGCAGGAGCTTTCAGGAAGAAAAACAGCTGCAAAGTGAGAACAGAAGAAAAGAAAGAAAAATAGCCCAGCTTGAAGTAGCAATTGAAGAAAAAGAATTGGATATCGCAAGGCTCGAGGAGGAAATGACGAAACCTGAAGTCTTCCAAGATCATGAAAAAGCATTAGAATTAACGAAAAAAGTTGATGGGATGAATCAAGAATTGGAAAAACTAATGGAAGAATGGGCCAATTTACAAGATGGATAGAAACTGGAGGTTGGCCTTATGACAATAGCAATAACGACACTTATTATTCTTATTTTAATTAACGCATTTTTTGCCGCTTCTGAAATTGCATTAATCGGATTGAATGATAATAAAGTAAAACAGCAAGCAGAAGCTGGGCATAAGAAATTTATCCTGTTATTTAATTTAATCTCTGAACCGAGCCGTTTTTTAAGCACGATTCAAATTGGGATTACAATGGCAGGCTTTCTTGCCAGTGCCTTTGCGGCCGATTTCTTCGCAGGCCCACTTACCGCATGGTTGAATACACTCGGTTTACCGCTTCCCTATTCGACATTAAACACCGTGAGTGTCATCCTGATTACGATGCTTTTATCTTACTTTACGCTCGTTCTCGGTGAACTTGTACCGAAGAAGCTTGCCCTGCAGAAATCGGAACAAATATCTCTTGCGGTGGCGAGACCATTGACCGGCTTATTTACGATTTTTTCTCCCCTTGTAAAATTCCTTACCTTTTCAACGAATGGGTTTGTTCGCCTCTTAGGTGCTGACCCGCATGCTAAGGATGAGGATATTACCGAGGAAGAGATTCGTATGATGGTCGATGTCGGGGGTGAACGTGGTACAATTCAACGGTTAGAAAAAGCGATGATTAACCGGATTTTTGAGTTCAATGATAAAAGTGTCTCAAATATCATTACCCACCGGATTGACATGGCAGCCCTACCAGTTGAGGCCACACTAGAGGAAACAATAAAAGAGATTAATGAGCACCCATACAGCAGATTACCTATTTATGATGGGGGTGTGGATAACATTATCGGCATCCTGCATGCGAAAGACCTATTCCGCTATCTTGATCAATTCAGTCACACGGATTTTTCTTTAAAAAACGTCATGCGGAAACCGTATTTCGTCATTGAAACACGCAAGATTGATGAATTGTTTGCCAGTATGAAAAAACAAAATATCCATATTGCGATTGTCCTTGATGAATACGGTGGGACAGAAGGTTTAGTAACGATCGAGGATATTATTGAAGAAATCGTCGGAGAAATTTCAAGTGAAGACATTCTTTTCCACACACAGTTAGGAGCAAACGAAGAATTCCAAGAAATCGGTACGAATGAGTATGTAGTTAAAGGTACAATCGGCTTATACCAATTGGATGAAATGCTTGCCATCGGATTACCAATTCATGAGTTTGATACATTAAATGGATTTCTTATCCATGAACTTGGACATATACCATCCTCTGATGAGGAAGTTGTCATCCCTTATAACAAAGCTGAATTTAAAGCGACGAAAATAGGTGAAAATCGGATTGAAGAAGTGTTTATTACGATGCAAATAACTACGAGAAAGAGTTAAAAAACAATTCTTCTTCGTTTTCCTGCCACCTATGAATTAAAAAATGAGCACTCTCTTGGAGAGTGCTCATTTTTTATTTAAATAAATAATCATTCTGTATCGTATATTCCACAGCAATCCGGTAAATGAGTCCCACTCCAAGCATTGTTGCCATCACGGAACTTCCACCATAACTAATGAGTGGCAATGGAATACCTGTTACTGGCATAACCCCGATTGTCATACCAATGTTCTGAAACACATGGACAAGTATCAAACTCAAGAAGCCAAAACAGAAATACGAAGCGAAAGAAACAAACTTATACATATTTAAGCCCAGTGTTACGAGCTTATAAAGCAATAGAAAGTATAAAAGAATCACAAAAGAACCGCCAATAAATCCGAATGTCTCTCCGATGATGGAGAAAATAAAATCAGTCTGCGCTTCCGGATAATATACTTCTGCCCCACCAAGGCCTTTCCCTGTTAATTGTCCAGAACCAAGTCCCATATAGGCCCGGTCAAAATGCCAGTTGGCCGATTCAGTTGACTGGGTGGGATCAAACCACGTCAGAATACGGTCGATTTGATAATGTCTGCTCGGACCTGCAATCAATTTAGCTAGTGCCGGAAATTGTACGATAAAGATAAGTAAACCACTTAAAAATGTACCAACAATCGCTACTAGACTAAGAATGATCTTCCAGCTGATCCCAGCAAAAATGATCATCATCCCGAGAATGAATAAATAAACCATCGCTGTACCAAAGTCGGGTTGCAACATAATCAAGCCGACTGGAAGCAGCGTAACCCCAACCATTTTCAGTAAGAGCATCGTATCTGACTTTAACGTGCTCTCTTCAAATTTTTGCTTATGTTTACTAATCACAACCGATAAATATAATATCGTCGTCAATTTAACGAATTCAGCCGGTTGAATGGATACTCCTGGTATTACTGCGTTGAACCAGCTTTTCGCACCATTTACCGAATAAGCGATGGAAGATGGGCTCACATATAAAATAACTAATGCTAAAATACCAGCAGCATATATATATACGGCACCCTTATACAATTGTTCCATATCCAAAAATTGTACCGATACAGCAAACAGTAGTCCTACAGAGAACCAGACAATCTGCTTCATAACAAAATTCTCTTCTGCATATTGTTCAAACTGAGCTGCATTGTATATCGCAATAAGACTTGTCACCATAAATAAAACGATTAAAATCAATAAATCGGCTTGCACAAAGTAGGACTGTTTTTTTGTCATAGCTGCTTCACCATACTTCTTTTCTAAAATCTATCTTTCCCCAACTATTATCCACACACTTTTGAAAGAATAAAGTTGTTCACAATGGTCATCAACAAAGCCATCCACATTATCCACAAAAAATATGCTTTTTTATCCTGTTTTTATTCACAATACGAACAGCGTCATACAAAGGTTTCAACATTATATCCACAAGGCTGTGAATAAGAGCGAGTAAACTCCACAGTTGGTTAGGGATTTCTCTCTTGTTATATAAGCTCGAGAGAGGGATTGGCGTTCAAATCAAGGCAGTCCCGCTTTCCTTGTTCAAAAGCAATGGTTCCTGCAGCAGCAATCATTGCAGCATTATCCGTACATAACGATAACGGTGGAATTAATAGTGGAATTTCTGCTCGTTCGAACTGGGTTTGCATTTCTGCACGCAAGCCACGGTTTGCTGCAACCCCGCCTGCGACAATTACTTGCTTCACGTTTTTTTCCTTGGCAGCACGCAATGTTTTTGTGGTTAACACTTCAATCACACTCGCCTGAAAGCTTGCTGCAATATCCTCTTTCTTTAATGTTTCTCCGCGTTGTTTCGCATTGTGAATCTTGTTGATAACAGCAGATTTTAATCCACTGAAACTGAAATCATAGCTGTCCTCACTGAGCCACGCCCGCGGGAAATCGATTGTTTCCTCCCCTAGAGCAGCTAACCGGTCGATCTCTGGCCCGCCTGGATATGGTAAATCCAACATTCTTGCAACCTTATCATAAGCTTCTCCAGCGGCGTCATCGAGTGTCTCGCCAATCAGTTTAAAATCGCCATGTTCCTTCATTAAAACAAGTTCTGTATGACCACCAGAAACGATTAAGGCAAGCAATGGAAATTCAAATTCCCGCTCGAATCGATTCGCATAAATATGTCCCGCAATATGCTGGACCCCGACTAAAGGCTTTTGTTTCGCAAAGGCAAGTGCTTTTGCAGTATTGACACCTACAAGCAAGGCACCGACAAGTCCAGGCCCTTCCGTTACTGCAATTGCATCAATATCCTCCCATTCCACTTTCGCTTCTTCAATCGCTTCTTCAAGTACCATCGTCATCTGTTCCACATGATGGCGAGAAGCTATCTCTGGGACAACTCCACCGAAACGTTTATGGCTTTCAATTTGAGAAGCAACAACGTCTGAAAGTATTTCCGTCCCATTCTTTACTAAAGCAACCGCAGTTTCGTCACAGCTCGTCTCGATACCTAAGATAATTTTATCATTTTTCATTTTAAACTCACCCACATTACAAGTGCATCTTCCTGATCATCTGTATAGTAATTCTTTCGGATGCCTCCAGGAAGAAGCCCGAATTTACGGTACATTTTTTGTGCCACTACATTGGAAACCCGCACTTCTAACGAAAGCTGCACGGCCCCAACACGAATTGCCGTCATCATCAGGTGATGGAATAATTGTTCACCTAGCTTCTTCCCGCGATACTCAGGTAGAATAGCAATATTTGTGATTTGTGCCTCATCAATGACAATCCACATCCCGGCATAACCGATAACCTCACCATCATAATCGACAACAAAATATAAAGCATGCCTATTATCTGTTAATTCATGATAAAAGATATCCGATGTCCAAGGAACAGGAAAGGAAGATTTCTCTACTTCCAGTACACCGGGTACGTCTTCAATTTCCATTTTTCGTATCGTAATTTTAGTCATTGCTTTCTTTTTCCTTTTGTTGTTTTAACCAGTTCGCTTCCGCCTCGGCCAAACGTAAGTAATTCGGTGCAAGTCCATGAATATTATCCGGCTCCATCGTCATACTTGCAAGGCCAAGATGGGCTGGATTAGTTATATGGTAAGGACCTTCTGGAATCACAGCTAGCTCGCCCATTGTTTCTATAATTTGTTCTTTAAATGCCGAAACATCTGGACTTAAAAATAATACAGATTTACCTTTTTCCTTTAAATCTTCCAGGATATTTACAAATGGGGTGTTCTGATCAGGAACGGGATTCGTTATGTTTCCGCCCTCCCATTCATAAATTCCTGTATAAACAAGCCCCCTGCGCGCATCAAAAAACGGGCAAACTAACCCGTCAAAAAAACGCCCCTGGTAACTGAGTGCCTCTAGACTTGAAACACCAACAACAGGAGTCCCAAGCGCCCAGGCAAGTGTCTTTGCCGTTGTTAGGCCAATTCGTACTCCAGTGTAAGAGCCCGGACCTTTCGCAACGGCTATCCGGTCTAATTCTTCGACACGCATCCCCACTTCTGCCATCAACTTATCAATTGCTGGCATTAACCGAACCGAGTGGTTTTTCGTCAAATTTGTCATGATTTGCCCAATCACCTGATCGTTTTTCATGATGGCAACGCCGAGGACATGATTTGATGTATCAATGACAAGTAAATTCATATTTTGGTTACCCCTAATCCTTCATCTCATGTAAGATGCTACTATAATGATCACCAAACGCTTTTAACTTCAATTTCCTTGTTTGGTCATCATCCGTATATTCAATATTAATTTCCAAGCGTTCTTCAGGTAAATAGTCTTCAATAAACTTCGCCCATTCAACAACAGAAACGCCGTCACCATGAAAGTATTCCGAAAATCCGATATCTTCATCTGAATCTTCCAACCGGTATACATCCATATGATATAAAGGAATTCTTCCCTTATATTGCTTAACGATTGTAAATGTAGGACTGTTTACATTACGTGTAATCCCAAGTCCTTTTGCCAACCCTTTAGTAAAAGTTGTTTTTCCAGAGCCCAACTCACCTTCTAAGGTAAGTGTATCACCTGGTCGTAAAAAATTAGCGAGCTTCATCGCAATCTTTTCTGTTTCTTCATGGGAATGGGCAATTAATTCTACCACACTCAAATGTTCCACCTACTTTAAATGTGTATATCCTTCTTTTTGCAACTTGGTCATATTCCCGTTCTTCTTAAGATATACAGCATGCTCATCTTTATTAATCACATGACCAATTTCAGTCACTTGAAGATTTAATTTTTCCGCTGCCTGTTGAACTGTCTGCCAATCCTTTTTTGCAACCGTACCGACAAGTTCAAAATCTTCCCCACCAAAATACTTCCACTTTTCCTGAAGTCCCATGGGAAATGCAGCAAGCCCGGGATGAACGGGTATTTTTTTATCATCCAAGATAATCGAAACATGAGACGCTTCAGCAATCTCATAAGCCTCATTGCCAAGACCATCGCTTATATCATTTAATGCTAATCGCTTTATACTCCCAAGCGAACTAGCAAAAGCTATCCTAGGAACAGGAAGTTGATGTCTGTTAATGAAATACTGCCTATGGACACTCTCCAAGTCATGTTGCAAAATATATAAACCTGCCTGGGAATCACCTAACGTTCCTGTGACAAATACAATATCATCCACTTCCGCCAGATTTCTATATCTGGCTTTCCCCTGTTCGATTTGACCAATAACTGTAACAGATAAAACAAGCTCATTACCCGATACCGTATCACCGCCAATTAAATCAGCATTATAACGATCAGCCAAATGTTTCATTCCATTAAATATTTCACCCAGCTTCGACTCTTTCATTCTGTGCGGTACAACAATCGAAACTAAATAATACATAGGTAACGCGCCCATTGCGGCAAGATCACTGAAATTTGCAGCCAACGCACGGTAACCTAATCGAAAAAGATCCGTCGTTTTTTCCGTAAAATGAACTCCTTCAACAAATGTATCTACAGCAATTGCAAGCTCCCCGGCTGCCTCACGGAAAACAGCGGTATCGTCTCCAATCCCCCGTTGCAAGGATGCTTGCTTGTATGTTTTTTGTTTTTGTTTAATCGCTTCTATTAAGGAAAACTCGTCCATAGCCTTCACCTTTTCATCTATTTACATTATCTATCATAGCAAAATACGATGTAAAAAGAAATATTCGAGATGTTTCTTACGCCCTCATTAACGATATATTTTCGATAAATTACTTAAAAACAAAAAAACAAGATTTCTTATTCGAAATCCTGTGCAAATAAACTATGTGTAATGGCGGTCCGGACGGGACTCGAACCCGCGACCTCCTGCGTGACAGGCAGGCATTCTAACCAACTGAACTACCGGACCCTAATTTTATTTTTTTAAAAAATTAAATGTTATTTGGTTGCGGGGGCAGGATTTGAACCTGCGACCTTTGGGTTATGAGCCCAACGAGCTACCGGACTGCTCCACCCCGCGATAGTGTAAAATATGCAATTGTGATTCATGCATAATAAAGGAATAAAGGACTGTTCGTCGTGTCTTGGGGTAATTCGGAGAAGCTTACACTCCTCACAAAGCCTATTCAGAGATGTTTCTCAATGATGTTACGGCTTTACTCCACACCGCGATAATAGAAAATATGCAATTATGATTCATGCATAATAATTAAAATCTGCCTGGCAACGTCCTACTCTTGCAGAGACAAAGTCTCAACTACCATCGGCGCTGGAAAGCTTAACTGCTGTGTTCGGTATGGGAACAGGTGTGACCTCTCCGCCATCGTTACCAGACATATACTACATTATAACAAAATATAATCCTAATGCAAGTTTATATTTATACCCTGAAAACTAAATAAGAGTAGATCACGACATCAAAATAGAAGTTAGTTAAGTCCTCGATCGATTAGTATTCGTCAGCTCCACATGTCACCATGCTTCTACCTCGAACCTATC
>NZ_WOWT01000020.1:0-79513 GCF_009746545.1 Oceanobacillus sp. AG | reverse complement strand
GCTTTGAATAAAACGAACAAGAAATTCAAAAAGTTAATCAAAAGTCAACTACAGTATTGGTTTGCGGGATTACCTAACTATATCAAGGTATACCTGCCTAGTTTGGGCTGCGAAAGTTGAGTAATAATAGTAAGATCATAAACTATTAAAAAAGAAAGGCTTGAGCACTCTAATAACTAAAGCCCAAGATGAAAATTAACTTCAGACGGGCTTTTTCTTTCGTTCTTATGTTTTACTGAACGGAACTTAAGGACAATTTAAATGCATCATCGAATACTCGCAGACTTATCTCCTTCCTTTTAAAACAAACTTTACTTCATCACTCCACTGAATAATTTAATATTTTCATCGAACGTTCATAATCAAAGTGTATGCTTAACTAGAGAACAATGGTATAAAGGAGAAAAGCTATTGGCGCTAATAAGTAAATTAATACCTATAGGTGTATTTGCTCTGAGTTTTGCAGGGGGTATTCTTTTCTTTTATATAACGAGTGATTTATCTAAAAACAATAAAAAAATACATATCGAACAGATGGTTTCAGAGTTGATAAATGTTGTCATCTTTATTTGGATCGGGAAAATTTTAACGAATCTGAAGCTGTTCATCCAAGATCCTTTGGCAGTGCTTGCTTACCCGAGTGATTCTAAAGCATTTTATCTCGCTATTCTAATCAGTGGGATTATCCTGTTTATAAAAGTAAAGAGGGGAAAAATAAATGCTGCCCCATTTATAAAATCATTTATTCCCGTAATTTTAGTCGCATCTTTTTTGTATGAATTTATTTACCTCGTTTGGCTTCAAACTGGTGGTACAATTGGATACTTTATTTTAATCTCCTTGCTTCTTATCTTATATTACATCGTACATGATCAATTACCTGACAAGCTGCTGTTCATCATGTTACTGGTAGTTTGGTCTGTCGGAGTGTTCATTCTTTATTCGATACAACCATTTGTTACCGTGTTCGGTTATATAATAGCACCTTGGTTTGTTTGGTTATTTTTTACAATAAATATCATTATTATTTTAAGAAAGAGGGATCGTCGTGGGCGGAATTGAAGCAGATACATTATTGATTGCGGGCACATTTCTTGCGATTGGTGCAGGGGCGTTATCATTCTTATCTCCTTGTGTACTTCCAATTTTTCCAGCGTACCTGTCCTATATAACAGGAATCAGTGTGAAAGAGTTACAAGGAAGTAAAAATACAAAAATCAGAAAGGAAATCCTTAGTCATTCTTTAATCTTTCTAATTGCCGTATCGCTTGTCTTCATTAGCCTTGGAGCAAGTGCGTCATTGTTTGGACAGTGGGTGCAAGGATTGCTGATAGGAGATTCAGGGTTGTTTATTCAGCGGATTGCGGGCATCCTAATCATGTTCATGGGGCTCTTTGTGGGTGGTTGGATTACAATTCCAAGCTTGATGAAGGAAAGGCGTTTTCAATATACGAAGAAGCGGGCGAATTACATTGGAACATTTTTAATAGGTCTTGGATTTGCGGCTGGATGGACGCCATGTATTGGACCGATTTTCGGATCTATTTTACTACTAGCAGCTAGCAATCCTGGACAAGGTATTTTTTACACGGTGATGTATGTTGTCGGCTTTTCGTTGCCGTTTCTTGTTTTAAGCTTTTTCCTCGGTTCCACAAGATGGATTGTGCGCCATAGTGGCACCATTATGAAGGTCGGTGCGGTCGTCATGATTCTCATGGGGCTTGTCTTGTTCTTAGGACTGATGCCACAAATTACTGGTTTCTTACTTGATATTGTTGATGATACATGGTTATCAAGGCTAGGATAATATTAGGAGGCTTTTGGGATGAAAAAGTTAATTCTTATTGTTGTATTTGTTCTCATGTTTGGCTGGGCAGTCTATGAATTTGTCGGAGATGCTGATACGGCAACTGTAGAGGAGAATGATGTGGATGGGTCTGAAATAGAAACAAGCGGAGAAGAAGGTGCGAGTGTGGCCAGCGATATAGCAGTAAATGGGAGTACTGAAGAGGAAGGGCTCGATTTCGGTGATATGGCACCTGACGTGAAACTGAAGACAATGGACGGGGAAGAGGTGCAGTTATCTGATTTCCGCGGGGAACGTGTCATGCTGAATTTCTGGGGAACTTGGTGCCCGCCTTGCCGTGCGGAAATGCCGGATATGGAGAAGTTCCATCAGAATACAGATATAAAAATTATTGCAGTTAATTTAATTGAAACAGAGACGAGCCTTGATGATGTTCATCAGTTTATCGATGATTATGGACTCACCTTTTCTGTTTATACCGATGAAGGGAATGCTGCAGCGGAGGCGTATCGCATTCAGCCGATCCCAACTTCCTATTTGATCAACTCGGACGGGACAATTCATAATAAAGCCTTTGGTGCTTTGAATTATGAATTGATGATACAGGAGTTTGAAAAGATGAAATAACATTTTCTGTCAGAGGGTGAAACAAACATTGCCGCTAGAAGATGCTAATCAAACAGCATCAGGTTGGATAAATGATGAGTAGAAGAAGGAGCCATACAGCTATTGTGTTGTATGGCTTTTAGCAGTTCTAAATTTTAATACGCAAATTAAATTATAAAATAAGCAAAAATAGATAGGCAAATAGAAGTGATGCTTATTGCAATGAATGGTTTTAATGCTTTTGTACGTAAGTCTCTCAGGCTTACATTCAATCCAAGGCCAACCATGGCTGCTGTCAAGATCCAGGTTGTTGCAGTACTCACGCCTTCTAAAAGCTTCACAGGAACAGGGAGGATGCTACCAAGCACATAGCTACTTAACATACTCATTAAAATAAATCCGAGCAAGAACCAAGGGAATTCTATCTTTTCCCGTGTCTGCTCCCCATTTCGCTTGAATTTAAGAAAATAGATAAGAAGGAAGCAGAACGGTACAAGTAGGAATACTCGACCCAATTTCGCCAGTAGTGCCATAGCTAATGCCTCTTCTCCAGCTGGCTCTGCCGCGATTGCAACATGGGCAAGCTCATGTAAGCTGATCCCCGACCAGATTCCATAATCAATTGCGTTGAATGGTAATAACGGCTTAATTAATGTATATCCAATTGCGAAAATCGTTCCCATTAACGCAATAATACCGACGCTGATTGCCGTGTCTTCATCCTTTGTTTTTATTATTGGCGCGACAGCAGCAATGGCAGCAGCTCCACAAATCCCAGTTCCCACCCCGAGTAAAAATGAAATATTTTGATCTGCTTTCCACGCTTTCGCTAGCAACATCATCAGACCAATTGCAAAGACTATAACAATGGCGTCACGGAAGAGCAATCCAATGCCATCTTGGAATATGGTATTAATATTTAATTTCAGTCCATATAAAATGATAGCGAAACGTAGGAGCTTCTTCGTCGAAAATGTAATACCTGCTCGTAATATTTCCGGATAACCAAATAGCTGCCGGTAAAGAACAGCGATAACGATTGCACAAGCCAATTGGCCAACGGGCTGAAATCCTGGTACGAGTGCCAATAAATAGCCGAGTAAAGCAATAAAAAAGGTAAATGCGATACCAGCTAACCAATAAGGAAATGATTTTGCATTGTTCGTCATGGAACCCCTCCTTTTCCTAGCATAGCTAAGAAAAGTTCATAAGAAAAATAAAATATAGTAATGATTATCATAAGTAATTAGTTATAATAAGAGAAAATGAATAGGTAAGGAGGCGAGATGATGGATAAACATTTACAACTATTTATAACCGTTGCTGAAAAGAAAAGTTTTTCTAAAGCGGCAGAAGCACATTACATGACACAACCTGCTGTGAGTCAATATATTCGTGCATTAGAAGATCAAATCGGCATGCGTTTATTGGAAAGGACGAACAAATACGTTCATTTAAATAAAGCAGGTGAGATTGTCTATCATTATGGAAAGGAAATTTTAGGTTTATATACAACGATGCAGAACCTGGTGGACGATTTAACGAATAAAGCCAATGGTCCCCTAGCCATTGGAGCGAGCTATACCTTTGGGGAATATGTTCTGCCGCGAATGATCGCTGAGCTAAAGAGGAATTACCCGGATATTGAACCGACTGTAACAATTGGAAATACGGTCAGGATTGCAGATTTAGTTGCGGGTCACCAACTTGATGCAGGCATTGTCGAAGGGCATTTTAACAGGAAAGATGTTCATATAGAACCGTTTGCTGAAGATGAAATGTTTATTGTTGCTTCCCCGACAAGCAAACTGTGTAGTAAAGAAGGTTTAACGCATCGTGATCTTGAAAATGAAACATGGATTGTCCGGGAAAAGGGGTCTGGAACGAGAGAAGCAACAGAGAAGCTTTTTCAAATTTATGGAATTAATCCTTGCCGGTTCATGCATTTTAGCAGTACCCAGCCGATTAAAGAATCGGTAGCGGCCGGTCTTGGAATTAGCCTGCTATCCAAGTGGGCGATTCAAAAAGAAGTGAGATATGGAGATTTAAAAATTATCGGGATTGATGGTCTCCCGCTCTTACGAGAATTCTCGATTATTACAAAATCTCCATTCCGGACGAGGGCCTTAGAGGTCTTTCTTAATCTTGTTCGAGACAATGGAAATGGAAATCAAAGAAAAAGTTTCCAGAATGAGCAGTGAAGTTTTTCCTCTGTATATTTTCAAATATTTAGTTATAATAAAAGATAAAAAGAGGGGATTACAGACAATGGGGAAATTAAAGAAAAGCGCGCAAGTTGTACAAGATTCTCTGCTTGCGAAGGGATATGACAATGAAGTAATTGAGCTTGCAGATAGCACGCGAACCGCAAAGGAAGCCGCTGAGGCACTAGGGTGTAAAGTTGCGCAAATCGCGAAATCGATTGTCTTTAAATTGAAAGAATCCGACAACGCATTGCTCGTTATAGCCAGTGGTTCCAACCGGATTAATGAAAAGCATTTAGGGCAGTTGATCGGTGAAACATTAGGAAAAGCAGATGCGGAATTTGTGAAAGAAAAAACTGGCTTTGCGATAGGCGGTGTGTCGCCAGTCATTCAGGATGCGACGATTAAAGTTATCATTGATGAAGATTTACTTCAATATGAAGATATATGGGGCGCCGCAGGACATCCGAAAGCTGTGTTTCAAATGACACCTGTCCAATTAATTGAACTGACAGATGGTGAAGTATTAAATATAAAAGGATAAAACAGGAAAACATGTCCTTACCGATTAATGGTAGGGGCATTTTTTTGAAAAAAATCTGTTTAATTCCAATTAAATCGGGTAAAAATTGAATATATTAAAATAAATGCATTAAAATTGTGACGGAAATGTGAACAAAGGTATTGTTTCGCATAACGTATAGTGTTATACTATTCGTAAATTCTGAAAGGGGCAAATTGTATGAAAACATTGGGAAACGGAGTGATAAAGTTTTTTTTGGCTAATCTTACGGTAATTGTTGTGATCGCAATGCTACCGGTATTTTTGGTCACGGATCAAGTACCTTTTTATAATAGTTTGATGGATTACTTATTTAATAATAAGTCTGCACTATAAGGAAGTGCCAGGCACTCTTAAAGAACATAGGATAATCTAAATGAACCCCGCCTCATGAGCTGGTGGGGTTTTTTTGTGTTTCAGTCTGCGGAAGTTCGGTTAATGACAAATTTATTCATCCAACAAACGATATAGGTAATTAATAACAGAAACTTTAAAAATATCAAGATTTACTATAGTATTAAATGAATAGACAACAAAAATTTTGAAAGTGAGGAAATTATATGCGTTTTGAAACAAAGGCAATTCATGTTGGGCGAGGAATAGACCCGTTAACTGGGGCAGTGACGAGTCCACTTCATTTATCTACTACATATGAACGAGCTGCAGATGGCTCGTATACAAATGATTTCATGTATAGTCGCGGGGATAATCCGAATCGTCGAGCACTGGAAGCGTGCCTGACATCGCTTGAATCCGGTTTTGACTGTGTGACTTATGCTTCCGGGATGGCAGTGATTTCCTCTATAATCGAGGCACTGCCGCAAGATTTACCACGCCGGGTTGTGATGCCGGATGATATGTATTTCGGTATTCGTGCACTTATATCTGAGACGGATATTGGAAAGAGATTCGATATTGCCATCGCAGATATGACGAATCTTGCTGAAGTGGAGAAGGTGATACAAGATGCGCCGACGGGTCTTGTCTGGATGGAGACACCATCTAACCCGCTTGTTAAAATAGTCGATATCGAAGCAATTACGAAGATTGCACAAAAAGCAGAGGCTTATACAGTCGTCGATAATACATGGCCAACCCCAGCTTTACAACGTCCACTTTCATATGGAGTTGATTTTTCCCTTCATTCAGTGACGAAATATATTGGAGGTCATAGTGATTTAATGCTTGGGGCAATTGTGGCTAAGTCTGATAGTATCTATTTGAAAAATTTGCGTGCTTGGCAGCATGAAAAAGGTGCAGTTCCTTCACCGTTTGATTGTTGGCTGGCTCTCCGGGGTGTCCAATCGCTTTCGCCAAGGATGAGGGTCCATTGTGAAAATGCATTAGAACTTGCACAATTTCTTGAGGCTCATCCAAAAGTTGAAGCGGTCCATTATCCTGGCCTTGCTAGTCACGCAGGGCATGCGATTGCAGCGAAACAAATGAGTTCATTCGGTGGGATGTTATCTTTCCAAGTAAAAGGCGGCGAGGAAGAAGCAATGGAAGTTGCAGCAAAGGTAAAAATATTTACACGTGCAACAAGTCTAGGCGGGACACATAGTCTCATTGAACATCGCGCCTCCGTTGAAAAAGATAAAACGATGGCACCAGCAAATTTATTACGTGTTTCTGTTGGAATTGAAAATATAGAAGACTTGAAAGAGGATTTGTCACATGCATTAGAATAAGTTCGTGATACATGGGCAGCAATAAAATGGTATTAGGTACAGAACAGAGAAGGAAAAATGAGACAATCAGCCTTCTATTAGTTGCAGGAATTATGTTATTTGCTTCTAACTTACGTGTTCCCATCACATCAATTGGCTCACTGGTGCCGGTTATTCGCGATAATTTAGACGTAAGCAGTTCGGTGATGGGCTCAATCTCAACTTTACCGCTACTGGCATTTGCGTTTGTTTCCCCATTTGTACCGAAAATCGCAAACCGGTTCGGTATGGAAAAGACGATATTTTTAGCGATGATGATATTAGGTCTTGGGGTTGTTGTTCGGTCTGCCAATGGAATTAGCACATTATTTATTGGGACCGCTCTGATCGGGATTACGATTGCTTTTGGAAATGTGTTGCTTCCAGGTCTTATAAAAATGCGTTTTCCCTTTAAAATCGGCTTAATGACAGGTCTGTATACGATATTTATGAATATATTTGGTGCACTAGCTTCTGGGGTTAGTGTGCCATTATCGAATATTGAAGGATTTGGCTGGAGAGTTTCCTTGGGAATCTGGGTCGCATTAATCCTAATTGCGCTCATTGTTTGGTATCCGCAAGTAAGAAATCCACAGCCCCAACCAGACTTAAATGTCGAACAGAAAAAGACAAAAATGTGGACTTCTGCTACAGCTTGGAACGTAACAATTTTTATGGGTTTTCAATCATTGATGTACTTTACCCCACTAACCTGGCTGCCTGATATTTTACAGTCTCATGGTTATTCGCTTAGTCAGGCAGGGTTGATCATCTCGGTGATGTTATTAGGCATTATTCCAGTAAACTTTATCATTCCAGTGCTCGCCGACCGAATGAAAAACCAAAAATTATTAGGAGCGTTCACGGGTATTGTTTTCATCCTCGGTTCAGCGGGGTTATTTAGCAGCAATCTTAGTATACTCATCATTTCCGCTATCTTAATTGGGATTGGATGTGGCAGTGGGTACAGCTTATCGATGATGTTCTTTACATTACGAACTAGAAATGGTTATGAAGCTTCTGATTTATCCGGGATGGCCCAATCGATTGGTTATCTTATCGCCGCAACGGGACCAATTGCATTTGGGGGATTTTATGATGTAATGGGCAGCTGGACGGCGCCGATTATCGTATTAATAGCGATTGGAATAATCATCGTGATAACGGGAGTACTCGCTGGTCGGGATGTCGTTATCGATAACTAGAAAATGGAGGTAACAGGATGCTAAATGAACAGTTTCATATTGCCGTACCGACAGCTTTTTTAGAAGATGAATCACTGGATCTAGATGGAACGATCAACCATATACGAAACCTTTATAAACAAGGGATAAAGTCTGTACTTGTTTCAGGAACAACCGGAGAACAGCATAGTTTAAACCAGCAAGAGAAAATGGAACTCCTTAACCGCTTAGAAGAGGAAGAAGAACTCATTAACGAGATGGAAATCATATTCGGTGTTTCTTCCGTTCGGCAGAAAAAAGCGGAGGAACTTGCGGAAAGGATTCAAGAGACAAAAATCGCGGGAGTTATGCTTGGCTTTCCGCCCTATATCTTACCGACACAGGAAGAAGCTGTAAGCTATGCAAAGAGTATTATGAAACGAAGTAAGAAACCTGCCATTTTATATAACAATCCGAAAAGAACTGGTTTCGATCTTTCCGTTGGTAGTATTCTCGAATTGAGCAAGTGTGAATTAGTCTTGGGAATTAAGGATGCCGGGGCTAAAGAAAAAGTTGAAGCAATTAAAAAGCATCTCATGCGCAATGAATTTTATTTTTATGCAGGTGGAGAGGTAGATTTAGAGGAGAAAATAGCTTATGGCTATGACCGATTATCGTCTATTGCAGGGAATATAGCGCCACGAGTAATCAATAATTGGTTTCGCGGATTGTTAGAAGGGCGACAGGAGAAAGAACAAGAAATAAAGGAAAGAGCCATGATTTTAGAGCAGGTTTATCAAGGGAATGCAATTGTAAATGTGAAAAAAATCTTGAATCAGAAAGGCTCTCAAGTGGGGATTTGTAGAAGTCCGATAGGAAACTAGTTTCTTGAATAAATTTTATACTTTAGAAAGTGGAGTAGAATAATAAACAAATTTAGATTAGGGATTGGAGAGCTACCTCAAAGCTTCCAATTCCTTTTTTTGTATAAGAAACCAGTTGTTTATTATGGCGTTATTATTATATTCACATTCACCAGTCAAACCGAAATGTTTGAATAATAAAACAGTTGACTTGTAGGACGTCCAATCATATACTGGTTGTAGAACGACTGAAAGGGCTTTCTAATTAGTAGTTGTTGGACGTCCTATAAGTAGTCAGTTGCTTTGTTGGATAAAAGTATTTGAAACCGTAAAACATAATATAAAAAGGAAGGTGCTTTCCACATGAGAATGGTAGATGTTCTTGAGAAGAAACGTGATGGATTGGAATTAACAAAAGAGGAAATTGAATTTGTAATTGAAGGGTATACAAATGGTGAAGTTCCTGATTATCAAATGTCCGCATTCCTAATGGCTGTTTATTTCCAGGATATGACGACAGAAGAACGGGTAAATTTAACAAAAGCGATGGTTGAATCTGGAGACCAAGTCGATCTATCAGAAATTGACGGTGTGAAAGTCGATAAGCACTCTACTGGCGGGGTGGGTGATACAACAACATTAATCCTTGCACCACTCGTAGCCGCTGTAGGTGTTCCTGTTCCGAAGATGTCCGGCCGTGGTCTAGGGCATACAGGTGGTACGGTTGATAAGCTGGAATCTATTGCAGGCTTTCAAGTTGAAATCGAACCGGAAACATTCATTGAACTTACGAATAAAAACAAAGTCGCAGTTGTCGGCCAAAGTGGTAACTTAACACCTGCTGATAAAAAGATTTATAGCTTACGTGATGTAACGGCTACGGTAAATGCGATTCCCTTAATCGCAAGTTCGATTATGAGTAAGAAAATTGCTTCCGGTGCAGATGCAATTGTACTTGATGTGAAGACAGGCTCTGGGGCATTTATGAAGACATTGGAAGATTCCAAGGAATTAGCCCATGCGATGGTACAAATTGGTAATGGAGCTGGAAGAGAAACGATAGGGGTTATCTCGGATATGAACCAGCCTTTAGGATTTGCAGTTGGTAATGCGCTTGAAGTAAAAGAAGCCATTGACACACTTCGAGGAGAAGGGCCGGAAGATTTACATGAACTCTGTCTTGAGCTCGGCAGCCGGATGGTTTATCTCGGTAAGAAAGCAGATTCCATTGAACAAGCGAAAGAAATGCTTGAGGAAGCAATTAACTCAGGAAAAGCGATTGAAACATTCAAAACAATGATTACAGCGCAAGGCGGAGATGCATCGATTGTCGATGCGCCGGAAAAACTACCTAAGAGCTCCTACACATTTGAAGTGGAAGCAAAAGAAGATGGCTTTGTATCAGAAATCATTGCGAATGAAATAGGAATTGCAGCAAGCTTACTTGGAGCGGGACGTCTAACGAAGGAATCCGAAATTGATTTAGCAGTTGGACTCGTGTTGAATAAAAAGATCGGTGATGAAGTGAAAAAAGGCGAATCGCTTGTGACAATTCATAGTAACCGGGAAGATGTAAAAGATGTGATCGATAAGATTTATGGATCCTATTCTGTTTCCAAAGAAAAGATAGAGAAAAAACCCCTAATCTATGATGTCATTTATGAATAAAAGAACAACATTTTTAAAGGAGTGAAGATTAATGAGTCATACATTTAAGCGAGTATTTGTTGTTGTGATGGATTCTGTTGGAATTGGTGAGGCACCGGATGCTGAGAAATATAATGACGTAGGAGCGAATACTCTTGGTCACATTGCCGAGCATATGGATGGGCTTCATATGCCAAATATGGAGAAATTAGGGCTAGGCAATATTCACGAGTTAAGAGGCATTGGGCCTGTAGAAAAACCACTTGCACATTATACAAAAATGCAGGAAGCTTCTGCTGGAAAAGATACGATGACAGGACACTGGGAAATCATGGGGCTTTACATTGATACGCCGTTCCGTACATTCCCGGACGGATTCCCTGACGAAGTCATTCAAAAATTAGAAGAGAAATCCGGCAGGAAAGTGATTGCAAATAAACCGGCATCGGGAACGGAGATTATCGAAGAGCTTGGGAAAGAACATATGGATACAGGTGCGCTAATTGTTTATACATCAGCCGACTCCGTATTACAAATAGCTGCACACGAAGACATTGTTCCGCTTGAGGAATTATATGAAATCTGTGAGTATGCCCGTGAAGTATTGAATGATCCGGAGTATATGGTTGGTCGTGTTATTGCCCGTCCGTTTATCGGAGAACCTGGCAGCTTCGAGCGCACAGCAAATCGTCATGACTATGCTTTGAAACCATTCGGGCGGACCGTAATGAGCGAATTGAAAGATGCAAACTATGACGTGATTGCAATTGGTAAGATTTCCGATATATTCGACGGAGAAGGCGTAACAGAATCTCTAAGAACCGTATCTAATATGGATGGTATGGATAAATTACTGGAAACGATGGATATGGACTTTACTGGTTTGAGCTTCTTAAACCTAGTTGACTTTGACGCGAAGTATGGTCATCGCCGTAATCCTCAAGGTTACGGAGAAGCGCTGGAAGAATATGATGCAAGACTTCCAGAAGTGTTTGAGAAGTTAAGAGAAGATGATTTACTCATCATTACAGCTGACCACGGAAATGATCCCGTCCATCATGGAACCGATCATACGAGAGAATATGTTCCATTACTCGTCCATCATAAGGGAATAACAGTAGGAAAAGAACTACCGTTACGGAAAACATTTGCCGATCTTGGCGAGACGGTCGCAGACAACTTTCAAGTTACAAGTCCGAAGTTCGGGCAAAGCTTTTTAAATGAAATAAAGTGAGGGGGAGAGACATGAATAAAACAGCAATTGAAACAGCTGCAACGTTTATTAACGGTAAATTGGCAGCACGTCCTGAAATTGGTCTTATTCTTGGTTCAGGTCTTGGCGTACTCGCGGAGGAAATAGAGAATCCGGTACAGATAACGTATGAGGATATACCCAATTTCCCGGTTTCGACGGTGGAAGGGCATGCTGGCAGACTTGTTATTGGTGAACTTGAAGGAAAAACGGTACTTGCTATGCAAGGGCGTTTCCATTTCTATGAAGGTTACGGTTTAGATGAAGTGACCTTCCCGGTTCGGGTGATGAGACAGCTAGGGATTGACAAGGTAATCGTCACGAATGCGGCTGGTGGAGTGAACCCAGCGTTTGAAGCAGGAGATTTAATGATGATCACGGACCATATCAATAATGTCGGAATAAATCCGTTAATCGGTCCGAATGATGCGGAACTTGGCGTCCGTTTCCCGGATATGTCAACTGCCTATGATCGTGAATACCAGGAACTAATGGAAGAGGTTGCTGAAACCCTAGAAATTCCGGTACAAAAAGGTGTTTACGTCTGGAATAGTGGGCCAAGCTATGAAACACCAGCGGAAGTTCGGATGCTGCAACAAGTAGGCGGGGATGCGGTCGGAATGTCTACCGTTCCGGAAGTGATCGTCGCTAAGCATAGCGGAATGAAAGTGCTTGGAATATCCTGTATTTCGAATATGGCTGCAGGAATCTTAGACCAGCCACTATCCCATGAAGAAGTAATGGAAACGACAGAAAAAGTAAAAGCGGATTTCCTCAAATTAGTTAGAGGCATCGTACGCCGTTTACCAAGTTCCCATAAATAAGATGAGGTGAGAAAATGACAGAGAATATCGCGAAAATGATTGACCATACGTTGCTCAAAGCTGATTCAGTGAAAGAGCAAATCATAACTTTATGTAAGGAAGCAAAGGAATATAACTTCTATTCCGTATGTGTAAATCCAACTTGGGTGAAAGAAGCAGCGGAACAATTAAAAGGAACAGACGTAGAAGTTTGTACCGTTATCGGCTTTCCACTAGGCGCCAACACACCGGAAACGAAAGCATTTGAAACAAAGGATGCAATTGCAAATGGTGCGACCGAAGTGGATATGGTCATTAATATTGGCGAGTTGAAAGCTGGAAACGATGAAGCAGTTGAAAATGATATTCGTGCGGTTGTAAATGCCGCGACAGGTAAAGCACTTGTCAAAGTAATTATCGAAACGAGCTTACTTACAGAAGAAGAAAAGGTTCGAGCTTGCGAACTTTCTGTAAAAGCAGGCGCAGATTACGTGAAGACTTCAACTGGGTTCTCTACTGGAGGAGCCACGCTTGAAGATGTGAAACTTATGCGTGAAACAGTTGGTCCGGATATTGGTGTAAAAGCTTCTGGCGGTGTGCGTGGTAAGGAAGATGCACACGCTATGATCGATGCCGGTGCTAGTCGAATCGGCGCAAGTTCCGGGATTAAAATCGTTACGGAATAACGATCAAACGACTGGGCGGGCCGAGGGAATTATAGAAGGAAGTAGACAGTGTGAAAGATAAATTAAATCGAATAACTGGAGTTTATGATAAAGGATCAAATGTAAAGCAAGAGATCCTAGCAGGATTGATCTCATTCTTTGCAATTGTATATATCATTGTTGTAAATGCGACGATACTTTCGGATGCTGGAATGCCGATTGAAGGTGCCGTCTGGGCAACAATTATAACGTCGATGGTCGGCTGTTTCATTGTCGGATTCGGTGCGAATGTGCCCTTGGTTCTTGTTCCAGGCATGGGATTGAATGCGATGTTCACGTATACGTTCGTCCATGCCATGGGACTAACCTGGCAGGAAGCATTGGCGGTTGTATTTGTAGCGGGGATTATTTTTGTCCTCATATCATTTACACGATTAGCAACGATTCTTGCTCAGTCGATTCCAAATGCGTTAAAAGAGGCCATTACGGTTGGTTTAGGGATGTTCCTTGCACTTATTGGTTTAGAGAAGAGTCACATTATTGTGAGTGGGGAACATTCCATCATTGCGCTTGGTGATATCGGGAGCCTTGAAGTATTAGCATTTTTCCTTACATTTATTATAGCGCTTGGATTATTCCTCCGTAACATACCGGGACATTTCCTCATCACCATTTTAGTTGGGACGATGATTGCCTGGATGTTTGGTCTGATTGATTTTAACCAAGCTGGAGGAGCTAACTTATCCTTGGCTGATTATGCGGGTGTTTTCAATGCGATGTCTTTCGATGGGATCATGTCCATTACATTTTGGATTGCAGTATTTTCCCTGACGATGGTTCTCGTGTTTGAAAATATTGGTTTGATAAGTGGCCAACTAAAACAGGCACAGCGGGATGAACAATATACCCCAGCTATCCGTTCTGTTTCCATATCAGCGATGTTAAGCGGATTGTTTGGTAGTAGCCCAACGGTATCTACGGTTGAAGGAGCTGCCGGAATTGCAGCAGGTGGCAGGACAGGAATTACATCGATTGTGACTGGGTTCCTATTTCTTGTAGCATCTCTTTTCATTCCAGTCATTAAGTTAATTCCAAGCACAGCAATATCGCCAATTTTAATTATAATTGGTGGACTTATGATGCTTAATATTAAAAACATTAACTTTAAGGATCTGTCAGATGCCTTTCCTGCACTGATCATCATAATAATGATCCCATTCACATACAGTATCGCGGATGGAATAGCATTCGGCTTCATTGCTTACCCACTAGCAAAACTTGTAGTAGGCAAACGCAAAGAAGTATCCATGCCACTATATATCATTACCCTGTTATTCCTTATTAATTTCGTATTACAAGCGATATAACTGGAGGAAAGGGGATTCTAAGTATAGAATCCATCCTTTTCTCCGGGTTTAATATCAAAATTTCTATTGAAAGCGTTCTGACCATGCTATACAATATGAAAATGGAGAGGAGAGCGCTCATTGAAAAGTCACTATCAAAAACCGCGTTACTTGATTGTTATCGAACAAATCAGAGAAAAGATAAACAATGGTGAACTTGAACCGGGAGAACAATTGCCATCCGAAACAGCTTTGGCAAAGGCACTTGGCGTATCAAGGAACACATTACGGGAAGCATTACGAATACTAGAAGAAGAAAATATTATTATCCGTAAACATGGGATTGGCACATTCGTAAATCGGGTACCTGTATTCCAGGGTGGCATTGAAGAACTATTCAGTATTACTGAATTGATTGAAAGACAAGGAAAAAAACCAGGAACAGAAATCTTATTTACAGGTATTGTCGGACCGCATCGAGATGATATAGAAGAGTTGGAATTGGAGGAGGACGAGCAGGTTTTCCTAGTGAAACGTGTTCGGACGGCAGATGAAGTCCCTTTAGTTTATTGTATTGATAAAGTTCCGGATAGTATTCTTCCTAAGGGTTATAAACTGGGAGAAGAATCAATTTTCAACTCCTTAGGTGAAGCTGGGATTGTAATTAACCATGCCAGGTCTCAGATCAATACAATTGCCTATCACGACGAAATATCAAAAATCATGAACTGTGACAAGCATACGCCGCTTCTTGTGTTGCGACAGGTTCATTTTGATGAGTCGAATCGACCTGTACTTTATTCGATTAATTATTTCCGTTCGGATCAAATAACATTTAACGTATTGCGGAAAAGAGTATAAATTGAGCGAGTGAACCATTTCAAACCGAAGCATATTTTACGCTTCCAGAAGCTCTGGAAGCAAAATCCAGCACTATACTTGTAGGACGTCCAATCATACGCAGATAAATGGAAATAGTTAGAATTATTTCTTATATAATGTAAGCTGTTTCAGTTGAAGCGGCTAATAAAGGAGGAAAAATAATGGATATCATCCTAGGTATCGTAGGGATTGCCGTTATCCTTGGCTTAGCATATCTATTTTCCAATGATAAGAAGAACATTAATTTTAAAGGTATTGGAATTATGCTAGCTTTACAGCTACTTATTACGTGGTTTATGTTCGCGACAGAAATTGGAGCGAAGATTATTAATGGCATTTCCGCTGTATTTAACAAACTGATTGAATTTGGACAAGAAGGAATTGGATTCGTTGTTGGTGGGTTTGAACTCCAAGAGGGTGGCGTATTCTTCTTTAACGTACTATTGCTTATTGTATTCTTTGCCACACTTCTTTCCGTTTTAAACTATTTAAAAATCTTACCAACGATTATTAAATGGGTTGGAGGCTTGGTGTCTAAGGTTACCGGCATTCCAAAAATCGAAGCCTTTAACGGGGTAAATAGTATCTTCTTTGGACAATCGGAAGCTTTACTTGCGATTAAGGCACAGTTTCACCACTTGACAGATAATCGATTATACATGGTTAGTGCTTCCGCGATGAGTTCGGTATCAGCTTCCATTATAGGAGCTTATATCCAGATTTTGCCGGCAGAGTATATCCTTGTTTCCTTACCATTAAACATGTTTGGTGGTTTAATCATTGCATCGATTATTGCTCCAATTAATGTGCCGAAAGAAGAGGACGTCGTGGATGTTCAAGATGTCAGCACAGAAAAGAGTGTATTTGAAGCGATGGGGAATGGTGCACTCGACGGTGGTAAAATTGCATTAATCGTTGCGGCTAACTTGATTGCATTTATTGCATCATTGGAGCTAGTCAACTGGTTAATTGAATCAGTCCTAGCAGGTGTAACATTGCAACAAATCCTAGGATATATCCTTGCACCGCTTTCCTTCTTAATGGGGATTGCGCCGAGTGAAATTATTGAAGCAGGGTCTATTATGGGAACGAAGATTGTAACGAATGAGTTCGTTGCAATGCTTGAATTCCAGCCATTGATGGAGACCATGTCTGAGAAAACAATTGGAATCGTCAGCGTTTTCCTAACAAGCTTTGCTAACTTCTCTTCTATTGGAATTATTGCTGGAACAGTGAAAGGGATTGATGGAGAGAAGGCGAGTATCGTTTCTAGATTCGGTTTGAAACTCCTATTTGGTTCCATTCTTGTTTCTATCCTATCTGCAACGATTGCAGGTTTATTCCTATAATTGAATAAGATAGAATTTCCTAAATCAGCTCGAAGTCTCTAGTAAAAAATGAGACTTCTAGCTGATTTTTATTTTCTCGGGCTTCTTTTTTTAAAATTATTTTGTTGACAAAAACTGTCCAACCTTTATTCTTAACTTAAAATGAAAATTTTAATGAGCGAGGTAAAAGGATGGGTACGATTTTTGTTAGAAAAGCAACAGAACAAGATTTAGCAGATATTATGACGATTATTGATCATGCAAGAGCGTTACTAAAAGCGGATGGCAGTGAGCAATGGCAAAATGGAAATCCGAGCGAGGAAACAATCCTTCAAGATATTGAAAAAGGCTATGGTCAGCTTCTAATTGTTAATGGTGAAATTGCAGGGACTGCTGCATTACTGACAGACCCTGACCCAAACTATGAGATTATCCATGATGGCTCATGGAATAATGACTTGCATCCTTATGCAACGATACACCGGTTAGCTATTTCTAATGAATTCAGAGGAATGCGTCTAGCGAATTATCTCTTTTCCAACTTGCTCACATTAGCTTATAGTCAAGGATTCCGAAATTTCAGGATCGATACGCATAAAAAGAATTTACGGACACAAGGGTTGATTGAGAAGTTTGGCTTTGAATATCGCGGAAGAATCTTTGTAGATCCAAGTCCGGAAGGGGAGCGGAAAGCTTATGAACTTCATCTGGAATAATTGCTTTTCATGTAATTAATAACTTTCATAGTCAGAAACAGTTAGCTTCCCTCTGGTATAATTAGTGAAACCAAGTAATTCATAATAGTAACGGACACGTTTCCAAATTAATGGAGTGAATAGAGACGTTTTAATCTTTAATCGCTCGTTTGAGCATATCAACTAATAAAATGTATGTGTAGAATAAACAAGGGGCCTACGTATAGTCCCCTTGTTATAGCTGCCTCCTGGGTTAATTAGGTCTAATTAAAACTTCATTCACATATAACGTAATCAGGCTGTGTTACTGCATACACGACTGCACGAGCAATGTCAACAGGAGCTAATTTTTTCCTGCCTTCTTCAAATGGACTTTTCGAACTTAGGGGTGTTTTTGACCATACCTGGTGAAATACTAGTGGTGCAACAGTGGGAAAATTCTCTGCATACTAGGCCGCTCGCTGCCGTTTTAAGACAAGCATATTCAATAAAATAAATACAATTGTAAAGCCGATTAATACGATAAAATCATTTGCTATGTCGGAAAAGTCATATCCGCGAATCATGACATTTTGCAGAGCATCTGTCGCATAGGAAAGCGGCATGATTTTACTGATGAACGTTACCCATCCAGGAGCGTTCGATAAATCAAAAATTCCACTGAAAAAGAATTGTGGTATTACTGCCACTGGAATGAATTGGAGTAACTGAAACTCTGTGCGTGCAAAAGTAGACAGTAATAAACCTAATGATAATGCGACGGTAGCGACGATGATATTCATAAATAGCAATAGCCAGTAACTGCCAAGTCGATCCACATGCAGAATATCGACAATCATAATTTGGATGATTACAGTCTGTATCGTAACGAATAAAAAGAAACCTAAAAAATAACCGAATACAATAGATGATCGTTTTAATGGGGTTGCAAGCGTCCGTTCCAACGTACCGGAAGTGCGTTCCCTGAGAAAACTAATCCCGGCGATAAGGAAGACAAATAGAAAAATGAAAAAGCCCATTAAAGCAGGTGCGACTTGATCAAATAAATCAGCATTCTCATCGAGGTATAAATAATTGATTTCAGGTTCTTCCATTAATAAATCGACTTTTGGAAAATCAATCGGGATCGATTGACCAGTTTGTTGTTGCATATTCTTGAGTACAATTGTTAACTCATCTTGCATAACCTCAAAGTCTTCTTTCAATTCCTCCGCACGTTCTTTTTGAAACGTTTGTAAGGAGCTTTGAATCGCTTGCATCACTGGTGATTTTTTCGTAATGTCGCCGCCTTCAATTTCAATATAAGGTGTGTTAGCTTCCATATAAAAATATGCATCGATATCTTGAGTTTTCATTGCTTGTAACGCTTCTTCTTCTGAGGGAAACTCGATAATATGCGCTTCGGCTTCCAGTGAATCCTGTAATGATTGCTCAAGATCGATGATGCCAATATTCGGTTCATCACTAGAGCTTCCCATGATAACGTATAGAAGTCCAAGCACAAATACGGGGGCTAAAAGCAAGAAGAGAAGCGTACGTTTATCTTTGATCACCTGTTGGATGACCCGAATGGCAACAGTTAAGATTTGCATAATTTTTCACCTGCTTTCAAAAACGCTTCCTCAATCGTCCCGTATGTTTGTTTTAATGCTTCAGGTGTGCCAGCATCAATCAGTCTACCATCAGAAACAATTAATAGTCGGTCACAGCGTTCTGCTTCATCCATTACATGAGTCGAGACTAGGAAACTTTTGCCCTGATCACGTAAACGCTGAAATTCATTCCAAAAAACACGTTTTAATGCGGGGTCAATGCCAACAGTTGGTTCATCTAAAAAGATAAGCTGAGGGTTATGAATCAAACTAATAGCGAGACTTAGCCGCCGCTTCATTCCTCCAGAATAATGTTGTACAGCCTTCTTGGTTTCTGAATCAAGATTAACAAAGGAAAGAGATTCTTGAATTCGCATTTTTAAATTTTTGCCCCCAAGACCATAGAGTCTTCCAAAGTAAGCTAAATTGGCCCTAGCAGTCAGCTCTTCATAAAGAGCATCGGATTGAGCCATATACCCAATCTGTTTCATAGGTTTTAACGATGGTTGTTTAATACCTAGTACGTGGATTTCCCCTTCCGTTGGTCGCGACATGCCAATTAATGCTTTGATTAGTGTTGTTTTCCCAGATCCGCTCGGTCCAAGCAATCCAACAATTTCCCCTTTATCCATTGAAAAGGTAACATCTTGTAGAATAACCTTTTTGCCGTAAGTTTGTTTTACATTCCTTACATCAATCATATAGCCACCTCCAAATTAATTTACAGCTGTTGTTTATATTACGTAACGTTGTATAATTAAAGTAGCACAGACTTGATAGGCTATTCAATATTCAATAGTTGGCACTTTGTCAGTTATTTTACAAAATAAGTCTTTTTGTTTAATAAAGGTGTGAAAATCATGACTAAAAAGCAAGATCTACGAATACAGCGAACGAGAAAGTCATTGAATCAAGCGCTCATAACATTAATGGAAAAAAAGAATTTCCAAGCGATTACAATTCAAGAACTAGCGGATGAAGCAATGATTAACCGCGTCACTTTTTATTTACACTACGTTGATAAATACGAGTTACTTGAAGAATGTGTGAAGGATAATTTGGATGAGATTATGCTCAAGCACCTTTCACCAGTCAGGCATATTAGAAAAGGTGTTGTTTATACAGAGGCATTTCGTCCTATTGTGATGGATATTTTAAAAAGTGTGGAGAACAACGAACGTTTTTTCCGAGTTATGATCCAATCAAACTGTGAAGGATTGATTAAAGATTATTTTATTGGACTAGTACAAACAAAATTCCTTCCTCAATTGGGGGAGATGTTTTCTGACATTCAATCGAACAGACATGTAGACGTTACGATACAGTTAATTGTTTCCGCTATTCTAGGAGTTATCACTTGGTGGATTGTTTCAGAAGAAAGAGAAAGTCCCGAAGAAATTGCAGCAATCGTTGTTGATGTTGTGACGAAAGGGCCTGCTTATGTGTTGGGATTGAAAACGGAGAAATAAAAGTGGAAGGGAAAAGTTATTAAAGGTAGTATTTGATTCTTTAAACGGTTGATATTCAAGCTGTTTTATAGAAAGACATATGATAAAGAAGACCGTAGATGCTGTTACGTTTACGGTAACAATCAACTGAACCCCGGCAAGAGGGGCTAGGTAGCTTAGGTGAATAATCCCTCACTTATCAGCTAAAGTGCATGAGGGATTATTTTTATGTCCGTCAACAATTGAGCTTATAACTTTTAAGTCTTTTAGTCAAACTTTCTTTTAATCCACTCGAAAAGCTCTGAAGTAGAAGAGACCGTGCTCGTTGCGATATTTTTCTCTCGTTTTTCATTTCTTGGGTTAAACCAAATAGAATTCCAGCCTGCTTCCCTGGCACCAATAATATCATTCGAATAACTGTCTCCAATATACCAAGTTGTTGCTTTATTAAGTTGGAATCTCTTTTCCGCTAGTTCAAAGATTCCTTTGTCTGGTTTAGCAATGCCATCTTCCCCGGAAACGAAAATCTTTTCTGGTGTAAAATACTTATCTAAACCAAGATTTCTTATTTTATTGCGCTGATGGAATTTAGGTCCATTCGTTATGATAATACTTAAAATTTCTTTCTTCATTAGAAAATCCAAAATTTCGGTAATAAGTGGATAGACTTTGATTTCTTGTTGGTACTGTTCATAAGTTTTTTGAAACACAATCGCTTGTTCATTGTTAATCTCTAACCCTAATTGTTTAAGTGTTTCTTTGATCCGGAAAATATGTGACTGGTCTAACGTCCAAAGTTGATTCTTCTCCTTAACGAAAGCTATCTCACCATTAATCTGAAATATCTCATGGAACTTCCAAAAATCGATTCGGTCTTCTTGGATAAATTCTCGAAAGGCTTTCTTGAGCGGTTGTGCCCGGTCATAGAGTGTGTCGTCTAAATCAAAAGCTAGTGTGTAGATTAGAATTCTCTCCTTTAATTCTCGACAAGTTTATTTGTTAATCTTCCAATGTTTTCAATCGTTACTTCCATTTCATCTCCAGCTTGCAGCCATGTTTGATTTTCTGGTGTATACCCTAAAATAACACCTTCCGGGGTACCGGAGAAGATCACATCCCCTGGCTTTAATGTCATATATTGGGAAATATAACTAATAAGCGTTGCACAATTGAAAATCATATGTTTCGTGTTGCTGGATTGCCTAACCTCGCCATTAATCTTACACTCAATGTTCAGGTTTGCTGGATCAATCGCATCACTTGTAACGAGGTACGGTCCGATTGGAGCAAATCCATCAAGTGTTTTCCCGAGCAGCCACTGACCAGTCTTCATTTGCAGGTCTCGTGCAGATACATCATTTCCAACACTATATCCATATACATAAGATAGGGCTTCATCTTCAGCAACGTTACTGGCTTCTCTCCCAATCACAATAACAAGTTCAGCTTCATAGTCATATTTTTTAGCGGACCCAGGTAAGGGAATCGTTTGCTTGTGCCCGGTTAATGCATTATTAAATTTACTGAAGAGCACAGGAGATTCTGGTATCGCCATATCTGCTTCTTCAGCGTGAGGGATGTAGTTTAATCCGACACATAAGATTTTTTCGGGGTGGAGAACAACAGAGGCGAAGGAAACATCATTTTCATGTAAAGAATAGGATTGTTTACTTGCTTCAAGAGCGGCAATGACATGGGATAGTTGCTCTTCTCCTTCTTTGCCGGAACGAATTAATTCATCGATCGTTTGTGGGAGTGGCAAGTTATGTTGCGTGGCCGCTTCACTTAAATTAAAAAGCCCATCTTCGGTTTTAAGACTGAGCAATCGTTTGTTGTTTTTAATTACATGACCTAGTTTCATTGTTATATTTCCCCCTTGTTTTTATTTTGGTATTTGTAAAACAATCTTAATTATATGGTATCATTTTTAGTAAGGATTTAAGAGGCTATAATGAATGGTACAGATAAAAAATGAGTTGTGAGCCATTTAATGATAGGCTCTCAACTCATTTATCATGATCATTTACAAATTTTATACGATTGATTCCTACTGACTATCAATCATTTTTCACCGAATACCTAATCCATAACGTACCATGCTCCAGCTCTTTAACGGATTTGAGTTCAAAAGCTGTTGGTTTAATACTGGAATATGGCTCCTTTGCAACAAAGAAACGATTGCCCTCCGGATCAGCATTTGCGATTGGCGCTAGAATCATGCTCACTTCATCAACGAGACCATTTTGGATGAAGGACCAATTAATCGTTCCGCCTCCGCCAACCATCATCCGTTTGATTTGGAAGAGATTATAGAACTTATCGAGCATGACAGCATAATCTATTTCATTTTCACCAGCGATAATGTAAGAAATTTCATTTTTTCTAAGAAAATCTTTATAGGCATTTGAAGCTTCCTCGGTTAAGACTTCGACAACGTGGGCAGGAACACCGCCATAACCGTAATTGTTTTTTTCAAAGGCTAATTCTCCGCGTGGGTCGATCGATAAGTAATACATAGGAGCTTCAGCGTCAGCTACAAAGTCACCATCAGGTACAGGTTCCGCGTTCTTGTCCAGCTTGGGCCTTTTATAAAGGGTAATATTGTCTTCTGTGGACGTTTTACCGTTCAGGTAGCCTTGGATATTGAATTGCTGTTTCTCTGGGTCTAAGGAAAGTTCTTGATATTGTCGACTTGCTTCTTCAAATTCTTTTAAATCCATGACATCAATATTTCCGTCAATTGCCGTGTGCGTGTGGATAATAATATATGGTTTGTTCAATTCTCTTCCTCCTCTTGTACGATCTTTTCTCATTCCATTTTAAAATGTTATGATGTTAATATCTAATGCCTATATCAAATAATCTATTATACGTTTAAAGCATGGGGGAGAAGAATTATGGAAATTCGCGTGTTGCGTTATTTTATTGCAGTCGCTAATGAACAAAATATTTCAGCGGCTGCGAAATCATTGCACTTATCACAACCGACATTGTCTAGACAATTAAATGACCTGGAGGAACAATTAGATACCGTATTATTTACAAGAGGAAACCGCAAAATCACGCTGACTGAGGAAGGGGTGTTTTTATTAAGAAAAGCAAAAGAAATTGTTGAGCTCGTTGATAAGACAGAAGCCAATTTCAAGCAATCCACAGAAGTAATCAGTGGAGATATTTACATTGGTGCGGGAGAGACCGAGGGAATGCAATTTATCGCAAAGACTTGGAGAGAACTACTGGAACGTTATCCAATGATTCATTTCCATCTCTATAGCGGGAATGCGGATGATATTACGAGTAAATTGGATAGTGGAATATTAGATTTCGGTATCGTGATTGAACCAGTCGACAAACAAAAATATGATTATATTAAATTACCAGCTACCGATGTGTGGGGTGTCTTAATGCGGAAAGATAGTCCATTAGCTTTGAAGTCGTTTATTGAACCGGATGATTTGATTGGTAAGCCATTAATCATATCCCGGCAAACGGCTGTCAGTAATGAAATGACTGGCTGGTTGGGGAGAAATATTGAAGATTTTAATATTGCCGGGACGTATAATCTTCTTTACAATGCTGCCCGGATGGTGGAAGAAAATATTGGTTACGCACTATGTTTAGATAAACTTATTAATACATCGGGGGATAGCAATCTCTGTTTTAGACCGCTTCAGCCGAAATTAGAAGTTAACTTAAATATTATTTGGAAAAAACATCAAGTGTTTTCAAATGTGGCGAAGAAATTTTTGGATCAGCTGCGATATAATATTGAAACTTATAGAAAGTGAGGAAGTGTATGCGGTGTTCGTTTAACAAAAGAGAAATTGGGTCTCATTAACGAGATTTTAAATAAGTAAGGAAGAGAAAAGGGGATGTCTAATCAAATATGGTAGACAACCCCTTATTTATACTTTTAGACACTTGCTTAGGCTCATCATATTTATTGAGTTGTTTTCAGAAATATCCTACAATGTGGAGTATTATATTAAATTTATCGGAATAGAGGAGGGATCAGGAATGGAAAGCATTATCCATTTGCAAGACGTAATCTGGAGGAGGAACAGGCGAGAGATTTTGAAAAATATCAATTGGGAAGTGAAATCGGGGGAACATTGGTGCATTTTAGGATTGAATGGATCGGGGAAGACCTCGATATTAAATATAGTGACAGGATATAATTATCCGACAGCGGGAGGGGTTTCCGTTCTTGGAAATGAATTTGGTAAAACGAATATCCCGGATTTAAGGAAGCGAATCGGTTATGTCAGTAATTCACTTGGACAATTTTCCCAGAGCTTGAACCGGGAAAAAGTCGAAAATATTATCGTAAGCGGAAAGTTTGCTTCCATCGGTTTATATGAAGAAGTGCAGCAGGAGGACTGGGAAAAAGCGGATGAGTTGCTATCGACTTTACGTTTACGCTACGTTAGCGGAAAACATTATCAAGATTTATCGCAAGGGGAACAGAGACGGGTGTTAATCGCTCGAGCCCTCATGGCTGATCCTGAGATTTTGATTTTAGACGAGCCATGTTCCGGGCTTGATGTATTGTCGCGGGAAGAAGTGCTTGGATTGATGAATGATATTAATAAGCGGGATTGTCATTTACTTTATGTCACCCATCATATTGAAGAAATAGTAGAAGCAATTTCTCATGTCTTGCTCGTCCGTGATGGTGAAATTGTTGCGGCTGGACGAAAACAAGAAGTGCTTACGGATGATTTATTATCAGAGACATTTAAAATTCCTGTCACTGTTCGCTGGGACGATGAGCGTCCATGGTTAACCATTCCAAAAATCAAAGTACATTGAGTAATTTAGTAAAAGGGCAGTATTTAATGAATAAACCGTCTGAGACAGTCTTTAAGAAAAACCATCCCGTGAAACATCCGTATATGCGAGAATATGCGGTTTGAGTATGTTGGCTAGAAAGGGTAAACTTTTAACCTATACGTTGTTTCTCGAAGTAAACAAATTTAAATAGGAGAAACGGAACTAACATAAGGGGTGTAAATTTGGATTTCAAGAAGTTTAAGTATGCAAGTTTGATTTTAGGACTTTTAATTACATTGCTGCTTGCAGCATGTGGTGACAAAGAAGAAGGTACGGATTCAGATAGTGGTAGTACAGACAGTAATGGGGAAGTAGATTATAGTGAGGCGGTCGATTACACGATTATAGGTATCGAACCAGGAGCAGGAATATCTGTTACGACAGAGGCTGCGATAGAAGAGTATGATAGTTTACAAGGATGGAATGTTGAACTATCTTCCACTGGTGCTATGATGACGGAGCTCGATAATGCAATCCGGAATGAAGAGCCAATTGTTATTACTGGCTGGAACCCGCATTGGATGTTTGCGGCACATCCAGATATGAAGTATTTGGATGATCCGCTTGAGATTTATGGCGGAGAAGAAAGTATTCATTCAATGAGCAGACGCGGGTTTGAAGAAGAACAACCGGAAGCTTACAAGATGATTGAACAGTTTGAATGGAACGTGGAAGATATGGAAGAGATTATGTATGAAGCGGAAGAAACCGGTGATGATATCAATCAAATCGCTGCCCAATGGGTAGAAGATAATGAAGATAGAGTTTCTGCTTGGTCAGAAGGTGTCGAGGATGTGGACGGTGTTGAAGTTGAGCTTGTGTCCACACCATGGGACTCGGAACGCGCATCCTCAGGAGTGTTAAAAGCAGCTATGGAGCAGAAAGGATTTGACGTAAGTGTAACAGAAGTGGATGTTGCTATTGTGTTTGAATCCCTTGCGACAGGCGATGCAGATGCTACATTAGCAGCATGGTTACCAATTACGCACAGAGAATTCTATGAAACTTATCAAGATGATATCGTAGACATGGGGCCAAACTTAGTCGGCGCCAAAATCGGTTTAGTCGTACCAGAATATATGGACATTGATTCTATCGAGGACTTGAATCCTAATAATTAAATGGAAGTGGAAGAACCAAGACAGGCAATTTAATGTCTTGGTTCTTTTTTTTGATTTCACTCCAAATTGCAACAAATACGAATGTTAATTGCGAAATATTAAATAACATTCGGGTTTTATTGACAAATATTGTCGAGAAGAGTAGAATGAGTTTATAATTAAATGCAATTGCGTATAATTTCGGGAATATGGCCCAAAGTCTCTACCAAACCACCGTAAACGGTTTGACTACGCAGGATGATTAATGAAGCTTTTTTCCGCTATCATTATTCAACTCTTGTGCTTTGGTAGACGCTCCTTATCCGAGCGTTTTTTTATTTTTATAGTATTCAATTTTAATAGGGTAAGCTCAAAAGGGTAAGGGGACAATTCAAAGCAAAATTTTCCGTTCGCAACGCATTTTCCAATTTTAGGAGGAAAAGTGGAATGAAAAAGTATTTTCAGTTTGAAGAGCTCGGCACAAATTACAAAACAGAATCCATTGCAGGGCTGACTACCTTTCTAGCAATGGCATACATTCTTTTTGTTAACCCGGCAACACTTTCAGCTGCGGGGATGCCTGAGGGTGCGGTATTTACAGCAACAGCAGTAGCCGCTGCAGTAGGTACACTAACAATGGGTGTACTCGGGAAATATCCTGTCGCACTTGCACCGGGAATGGGCTTGAACGCATTCTTCGCATATACCGTTGTTTTACAATACGGAATACCTTGGGAAACTGCTCTATCAGGAGTTCTTGTATCCGGAGTTATTTTTATCTTCTTATCTTTATCAGGTTTAAGAGAAATTATCATTAATGCAATCCCTGGAAATTTGAAGCTTGCAGTAGGTGCAGGGATTGGCTTATATATTGCTTTTATCGGTTTATCGAGTGCAGAAATTGTCGTTGCAAATGAAGCGACACTTGTAGGGCTTGGAAATTTACGGGATCCGAATGTGCTGCTGACAGTATTTGGTCTGATTGTGGCCGTTGTTTTACTTTTAAGAGGCGTTAAAGCGGGAATTTTTTACGGGATGATTCTGACGGCGATTATCGGGATGATCTTTGGATTAATTCCTGTTCCACAAGGGATTGGCGATATTGTTGGTACTGTACCGAGCTTAGCCCCTACGTTTGGTCAAGCATTCATTAATTTTGGTGATATATTCACCGTTGAGATGCTTATTGTTATTTTAACGTTCTTATTCGTTGATTTCTTTGATACAGCTGGTACATTAGTTGCAGTTGCAACTCAAGCTGGTCTTGTGAAAGACAATAAACTTCCACGGGCTGGTCGTGCATTACTTGCAGACTCAACAGCAACAGTTGTCGGTGCGGTTGTCGGTACGTCAACAACGACATCTTATGTGGAGTCAACTGCTGGTGTTGGTGCAGGTGGACGAACTGGTTTTACATCGGTTGTAACAGCAGGACTTTTCCTGTTGGCCTTATTCTTTTCCCCACTCCTTGCAATTGTCACAAGTGCAGTTACGGCTCCAGCGTTGGTGATTGTGGGGGTCATGATGGCGTCACAGCTTAAGAATATTGAATGGGATCGTTTCGAAGTTGCCGTTCCTTCCTTCTTTATCGTGCTGATGATGTCTCTTACTTATAGTATCGCAACAGGAATTGCGATTGGCTTTATATTTTATCCGATTACGATGATTGTAAAGGGGAAAGCGAAAGAAATCCACCCGATCATGTACGGATTATTCGTTACCTTTATATTGTATTTTATTTTCTTAAGCTAAAAAACAAAGGCGGAAGTGCTGGCAATTTTAGGTTTCCGCAGATCGTTTTTCAGGCAATGAAAAAAGTCGAGCCTCTATTAGGTTCGGCTTTTTTTGTATAAGTAATAATTAAAAGTACTAGATGATACAATATAGGGTAGGGAGGGATCGATGGTGAGACCTTTAATTGGGGTAGTACCGGGAATGGAATTAAATGAGAAGCATTATAAAATAACGAAAAATAATATGCTCGCAATCGAACAAGCAGGGGGAATTCCTCTTGTGGTGCCTTATTTAACGAATTCAGATATGATAGGTGAACTAATTGATCGGATTGACGGACTGTTTCTAACGGGTGGAGATGATATTGATCCGATCTACTTTAATGAAGAACCCCATTTGAATCTTGGACCGTTTATCCCAGATCGGGATGCGTTTGAAATGAAAATAACAAGGGAAATTTTAGCGAAAGATAAGCCGGTATTTGGAGTGTGTAAGGGGGCGCAAATGTTGAATCTTGCAGCTGATGGTGATATGTATCAGGATATTCACGGGCAACTAAAGGGTGAGCTGATTCAACATCGTCAAAAGGCTGCCAATTATGTACCAATCCATGCAGTCGAATTAATGAAGGGTTCTTTGATCTATCGGTTGGCCGAGGAGAAAACGATTCGAGTGAATAGTTATCATCATCAGGCAAATCGTAAGCCTGGTAAGCATTTTATCATTAGCGGAAAAGCGCGTGATGGCGTTGTTGAAGTTGTGGAAAGCACAGTTCACCGTTTTGCATTAGGAGTCCAGTGGCATCCGGAACATATGAAAGATCCTGTGTCGAAAAAGATATTTCGTGGATTTGTTGCTGCGTGTGAAGAAGGAAAAAGAGAAAAGAAAAAGGCTTGGGAAGATTGAATTTCCCAAGCCTCCATTTTAATTTTCAGTCATAACATTCCAATGGGTTTCGATAAATTCATCTCGCCCAGATTTCGCCCGGTCTTTCTCATATACTTCTTTTTCTTTTTTATAGAAGTCTTGATGGTATTCTTCCGCCGGGTAAAAACGAGTTGCCGGAAGGATTTCTGTTACAATCGGTTTCTTAAAAGTTCCACTTTCTGCTAACTTTTCCTTTGATTGTTGTGCCTTCTCCTTTTGCTCTGGAGTCGTATGAAAAATTGCTGTCCGGTATTGGCTGCCGCGATCATGAAATTGACCACCAGCATCAGTTGGGTCGATTTGCTTCCAATATAAATCAAGAATGGTATCATAGCTTATTATCTCAGGGTCGAACGTGATTTCAACTGCTTCGTAATGGCCGGTTTCCCCTGTTTTCACTTGTTCGTAGGTTGGATTTTCCACCTGGCCACCCGTATAACCGGAGATTACGCTATGAACGCCTTCCCATGTATCAAACGGCTTTACCATGCACCAGAAGCAGCCACCTGCAAATATTGCTTTTTCTACAGCCATATCTATACCTCCAAGTCTTTCGGTTTCTTTCTAACATTCTTTCATATAGAATAAAATTAATAATATCATGGAAAAGCAGGTGAAACAATGGAGGAGCCACATCTACATAAATTGTTTATTGGGAAAGTGCAGCGGGTAGGTAAAGAAAATGCGGAAAATCCATTGGAAAGACAATGGGAAACAGGGATTTTTAAAGGTGAAACGAAAGGGCCGGTCTGGCTTAGTAAAACTGGTTTTATAGGCGATGAAGTTGGCGATAAGAAGAATCACGGTGGAATGGAGAAGGCTGTTTTTTGCTATCCGATCAAGCATTATACATACTGGCAGGAGAAATATGACCATGAAGATCTGGTAATGGGAGGTATGGGAGAGAACTTTGCTGTGCTTGAAATGGATGAATTCAGTGTATGTATTGGTGATACGTACAAGGTCGGTGATGCAGTGATTCAGGTTTCACAGCCCCGACAGCCATGCTGGAGACCGGCACGCCGTTTTCAGATTCTTGATCTCGCTCTCCAGATTCAGAATACAGGAAGGACAGGCTGGTATTTCCGTGTACTTGAAGAAGGTAATGTCGAAGCGGATAGTCCAATTGACTTGTTGGAGCGCCCTTATCCACAGTGGACTGTTCAAGCAGCGAATGAAGTGATGCATTTTTATAAAGATGATTTACGGCTCGCAGACGAACTAGCATCCTGTGAATTGTTGGCTGAGAATTGGGTCAAGCGTTTGAGGAAGCGATTGCGCGGTCAAGAGTCGGGAATTGATCGGCGTGTATTTGGTCCGAATAAAGAATAAGTTAGGAGCGGATAAGTCATGGAAGTTGTTCTGAATGAATTGAAACTAGATGCGCAGAATGTTAAAGAGGAAATTAGGGAAGATAAAGGAAAGGTACGAAAATTTATCGCTTTTGACTTTAAAGTTCATAGTGACGACTATCATGACGTGACGACGGAACTATATAAAAATGATTTTTTAGTCCGTGTGCCGGAAAGAAATCTTGAGTTCCAAGCAGTGATTCATAACTATTCGACTTCCGTTACAGATTTATATGTGCAAGATGCGGTTGGGGATTTTAAGTTGGAACTAATTGAAAAGTAAGAAGAAAGAATAGATGTTTTCCGAGGGGGGAATGGCGATGCTTGAAAATGCGTTAATTATGGTGGCAATTATTTTTATAATCAATGTCGTCTATGTATCAATGTTTACAGTGCGGATGATTTTTACATTAAAAGGCAAGCGTTATATCGCAGCTTTAGTAGGTATGTTTGAAGTTGTCATCTATGTCATCGGGTTAGGGTTAGTGCTTGACAATTTGAATGAGATCCAGAACTTGGTTGCTTATGCGCTCGGTTTTGGACTTGGCGTAATTGTCGGTTCCATGATTGAAGAAAAGCTCGCGCTCGGATATATCGTTGTGAATGTAACCTCCTCCAATCCGGACATTAAGTTCACCCAACAGATTAGGGAAAAGGGGTTCGGTGTTACGAGTTGGTATGCTTATGGGATGGAAGGGGACCGCTTAGCGATGCAAATCTTGACACCGAGAAAGTATGAACTTTCCTTATATGAACTCATTCAAGAAATTGATCCGAAAGCATTTATCATCTCTTATGAGCCAAAGCAAATCCATGGTGGGTTCTGGGTGAAACAAGTGAAGAAAAGTAAGATTCAAAAGCATCATGAAGAGCTCGTGGAAGAACATGAGAAGGAGAAAGAGGAAGAAGGCTGAGGCATTTAGTTTATATACACTTTGATATGTGTGGAGTCGCAGATATCAAAGTGTTTTTTTATTTTATTATGGTTGCTTTCCCATTAAGGCAAGAAGAATGAGCTAAAGGGCAAATAAAGTCCGGTTATTTTCCTAATAAAGCAAGAAGAGTGAGCTAAAGGGAAAATAAAGTCCAGTTATTTTCCCGATAAAGCAAGAAGAATGAGCTAGAGGGCAAATAAAGTCCGGTTATATTCCCAATAAAGCAGGAAGAATGAGCTAAAGGGCAAATAAAGCCCGGTTATTTTCCTAATAAAGCAAGAAGAATGAGCTAAAGGGCAAATAAAGTCCGGTTATATTCCCAATAAAGCAGGAAGAATGAGCTAAAGGGCAAATAAAGCCCGGTTATTTTCCCAATAAAGTAAGAAGAGTGAGCTAAAGGGAAAGTAAAGCCCGGTTATATTCCCAATAAGGCAAGAAGAATGAGCTAAAGGGCAAATAAAGCCCGGTTATTTTCCCAATAAGGCAAGAAGAATGAGCGAATGGGCAAATAAAGCCCAGTTGTCTAACCATATGCCCCGCTCACTTTAAATATTTGCTGAATAAGAGTTACACAACACTATCATTTTCAGGCCAGAAAATTTGAGCAAACCACTAAAGTGGGACAAATGCTCTGACCCCCTGTCCCAGAAAAAGAGTGAAATCCGAACATTAATAGATAAAGTTATTTTATCGTTCGATTTTTGTTGATTTTCCTTCTTTGTTTTGATATGATTAACGCAGAAAAAGTGAATAAAACACCTCATATATTTCATGGAGAATATGGCTCCGAAGTTTCTACCCTTGACCGTAAATCTAAGGACTATGAGGGAAGATGGGGCATTATGCAAAATAATGATGAATGTTTGTCTACTCGTAGTCTATCATCTTCTCTTATATGAGGAGAACTGGATAGACTTTTTTAATCTTGATGGAAAGTAGGGATTTTCATGGCTTTAGTAGGTGTAATCATGGGAAGTATCTCCGATTGGGAGACGATGGAACTTACGTGCAAGGTACTTGAAGAATTAGAAATTCCGTATGAAAAAGAAGTAATTTCTGCGCACCGTACACCGGATGACATGTTTGAATATGCGAAAAATGCCCGGAAGCGCGGACTGAAAGTAATTATCGCTGGTGCGGGGGGAGCGGCACACTTACCAGGAATGGTAGCCTCGCAAACCAATCTTCCGGTTATCGGCGTACCAGTCCTGACGAGAGCGCTGAACGGACTAGATTCCTTACTATCGATTGTGCAAATGCCTGGTGGCGTACCGACTGCGACTGTAGCTATTGGAAAAGCCGGAGCGACGAATGCAGGAATTTTAGCTGCTCAGATTATAGGTGCTTATGATGAAGGAACAGCGAATAGATTAGTAGATTATCGAAATGGAATGAAAGAAAAAGTAGCAGAAATGAGGGAAGACCTTGCAGACAAATAAAGTGATTCTACCACCGAAAACGATTGGAATTATTGGCGGCGGACAACTTGGTCGGATGATGGCAATCGCGGCGAGATACATGGGATATAAAATCGCTGTCTTGGACCCGACACCAGATTGTCCCACGGCTCAAGTGGCGGATACACAAATTACTGCAGCGTACGATGACATGAATGCCATCCAAGAACTGACAAAAATCAGTGATGTCATTACGTATGAATTTGAAAATGTTGATTTGGAAGCAGCGACGTATATTGAATCCCTTGGTAAATTACCTCAAGGTGCCCTCGCGCTTGAAGTCACGCAAAACAGAGAGAAAGAAAAAACAACAATCAAAGATCTTGGTCTCCCAGTACCGGACTTTTCCATTGTAAGAAATGGAGAAGAAGCAAAAGCTGCATTAGAAACAGTGAAACTACCTGCTGTTATAAAAACATGCCGTGGCGGTTATGACGGAAAAGGCCAGCTGAAAATCGAGACGGAAGCGGATAAAGAAGAAGCAATCCGATTTGCGGAAGAACGGAAACATTGCATCATTGAAGAGTGGGTTTCTTTTGATAAAGAAATTTCCGTCGTGTTTTCAAGGACTGCAACAGGTGAGATTGAGTATTTCCCGATTTCTGAGAATGAGCATCGCGACCATATTTTATATAAAACAATCGTCCCGGCTGCTGTTAGTAAACTGGTTCAAGAGAAAGCGTACCATGCGGCGAAATTACTCGGGGAGAAGATGGGAATTGTCGGAACCTTTGCGATTGAGATATTTGTAAGTGGAGATGACATTTACTTAAATGAAATGGCACCTCGACCGCATAATTCTGGTCATTACAGTATTGAAGCATGTAACGTATCACAGTTCGATCAACATGTCCTCGCTATTTGCGGGCTTCCATTAAAGGATATTGAATTATTACAGCCAGCAGTGATGGTGAACGTGCTCGGTGAACATGTCGAAGGATTACTTGAACATATGCAAAAGAGTTCGTTGGGGCACAGCCATTTATATGGTAAAGCTAGTGTGAAAGAAAAGCGGAAGATGGGTCATATTACTTTTGTCGCTAAGGACGAGCAAGCAGTATTGCGCCAAGTTGCGGCTTATGAAAACGGCAAGTAGCAAAATTCCAAACACGGAGGGGAAAAGGAATGAGCAATAATTCAATGACAAATGAGCAAATTGAAACGGAAAAAATCTATCGAGAAATGGGATTAACGGATGAGGAGTTCCAACTCGTAAAAGAAAAAATGCAGCGACTCCCGAATTATACGGAAACTGGAATTTTCTCCGTTATGTGGTCAGAGCATTGTAGCTATAAAACATCGACACCATTATTAAAAAAATTCCCGACAAAAGGCGAACATGTCCTCCAAGGGCCTGGTGAAGGTGCTGGTGTTGTTGATATTGGTGACGAGCAGGCGGTTGTCTTTAAGATTGAAAGCCATAACAGCCCGTCTTACGTTGAACCGTTCGAGGGTTCGGCTACAGGAGTCGGCGGGATCTTACGTGACGTATTTTCGATGGGAGCTAAGCCGATCGCTGCACTCAATTCCCTTCGTTTTGGAAAGTTGGATCAAGACCGGACGAAATGGTTATTCACTGAAGCAGTTCGCGGTATTGCGAATTACGGAAATACGATTGGAGTTCCAACAGTTGGCGGGGAAGTTCAATTTGATGAAAGCTATGAAGAGAATCCGCTTGTCAACGCGATGGTCGTTGGGCTCGTTAATCATCAAGACGTACAAAAAGGGGTAGCAGCTGGTGTTGGTAATACAGTCATTTATGCCGGTGGGAAGACTGGAAGAGACGGAATCCATGGTGCTACATTCTCCTCTGATATTGTGGAAGCGGAAGAAGATCATAAGTCAGCTGTTGCGATTGGTGACCCGCATATGGGTAAGAAACTGATTGAAGCTTGTCTAGAAGTCATTCATTCGGATGCACTTGTTGGAATCCAAGATATGGGAGCGGCAGGCCTTACATCTTCAGCAAGTGAAATGGCGAGTAAGGCGGGAACTGGGATGGAACTCGTTCTTGACCATGTTCCGCAGCGGGAAGAAAATATGAACGCATACGAAATGATGTTATCGGAATCCCAAGAGCGCATGTTGCTAGTTGTAGAAAAGGAGCGGGAGCATGAAATCATAGCCATTTTCGAGAAGCATGGTGTTGAAGCAGTAGCAATAGGTGAGGTACTTGAAGAAGAAGTTTTCCGAATTAAACATCAAGGTGAAATCTATGCGGAAATCCCAGTTGCAGCTCTGACAGATGATGCACCTGTGTATGAGATGCCGTCTAAAGAACCGGATAATTATCGCGCATTACAAGCACAGGAAGTTGCAATCCCTGCTGACTTGAACCATAGTGAAATGCTCCGGACTTTATTACAGCAGCCGACAATCGCTAGTAAGGAATGGGCGTATAAACAATATGATTCAGAAGCGCAAGGGAACACGATTGCTGGACCTGGTCATGATGCAGCAGTCGTAAAGATTGATGGAACGGATAAAGCAATCGCGATTACAACGGATTGTAATTCTCGTTATCTATATTTAGATCCGAAAGTGGGTGGACAAATTGCGGTCGCTGAAGCAATCAGGAACATTGTTTGTACTGGTGCGAAGCCACTTGCCATCACCGACGGGTTAAACTACGGAGACCCGACAAAGCCTGAGAACTTCTGGCAAATGGAACAGAGTATCGACGGGATCCGTGAAGCTTGTCTAGCACTTGAGACACCGGTAATCAGCGGGAATGTATCGCTTTACAATGAGTCGAAAGGTGAAGCGATCATGCCGACACCAATTATCGGAATGGTCGGTTTACTGGAAGATACGAAATATTTAACTCCGAACACGTTCCAAGCAGCAGGTGATGCGATTTATCTCATTGGAGAAACAAAGGCAGAATTTGGTGGAAGTGAGTTGCAAAGTGTTTTGGAAGGAAAGTATGCAGGAAAAGCACCAGCAATTAACCTTGATATAGAAATTGCAAGACAGAAGCAAATCTTAGAAGCAATTAGGAGCGGGGTTGTTGCATCGGCTCATGATATTTCAGAAGGTGGTTTTGCCGTTGCCCTTGCTGAATCCGCATTTAATGAGAAAGGTTTAGGAGTGGCAGTTACGCTGGAAGGGGACGCGACTACTGCATTATTCAGTGAAACCCAGTCGCGTTATATTCTTTCTGTTAAAAAAGAAAACAAAGCGAAATTTGAGGAAATTGTTCGTGACGCAACCGAAATCGGCACGGTGACAACAGATGGAATATACGAAATCCAAGTAAGTGGCCAAGCAATCATTAAGGAAAATGTAGACCAACTCAATACGCTCTGGAAAGAAGCAATCCCGGCGTTATTGAAATCTTAAAGCTAAAAGAGGAATGCCTTATGTTTGGAATTTGGGGACATACCCATGCTGCTGCGCTCTCCTATTATGGGCTGCATGCTCAGCAGCATCGTGGACAAGAAGGGGCAGGCGTCGTTGTCAATGATGGAGAAGAATTGAAGCTCCATAAAGGATTAGGACTTGTCAATGACGTATTTAAACATGCCGATTTTCAGGAGTTTACAGGTAAAGCAGCAATCGCCCATATCCGCTATTCGAAGCATGGGGATAAAAATCGGGCGGTGGATAGTGTCGAGCCACTCCTCTTTCATTCAAGATCAACGAGTATAGCCATTGCCGACAGCGGTAATATCGTCAATGGTGAAAAACTGCGTGAAGAATTGGAGGATAACGGCAGTATTTTACAGAGTGCGACAGATTCAGAGCTCCTCGCCCACTTGATTAAACGCAGCAGGAAAAAGTCGAACGAAACAGCGATAATCGAAGCTCTTCAGCAACTTAAAGGTGCTTATACATTTTTAATTATGGATCAAGCGCATATGTATGTCGCGAACGATCCCCACGGTATCCGTCCCCTTTCACTCGGGAGGCTCGGGGAAGCGTATGTTGTTGCCTCGGAAACGAGTGCCTTTGATATTGTTGGTGCAACCTTTGAACGAGAAGTTTTGCCTGGTGAGTTGCTTGTTATTAGTGATGAAGGATTGAAGTCTATAAGGTTTGCCATGCGGGAACAGCGTCGTCTCTGTGCGATGGAATATGTTTATTTTTCCAGGCCGGACAGTGATTTAAATCAGGTAAATGTTCATGCCTCAAGGAAACGGATGGGGATGGAGCTGGCAAAAGAAGCACCAGTAGAAGCAGATGTCGTGACTGGGGTTCCGGATTCAAGTATTTCGGCAGCGATTGGGTACGCAGAGCAAATCGGTTTACCATATGAAATGGGTATTATAAAAAATCGTTACATCGGTCGGACATTTATTCAACCATCCCAGGAACTAAGAGAGCAAGGGGTAAAGTTGAAGCTTTCACCGGTGCGTGGGATTGTCGATGGGAAAAGGGTTGTCATGATTGATGATTCAATTGTACGGGGGACGACCTCCAAACATATCGTAAGGCTGTTAAAAGAAGCGGGAGCAAAAGAAGTGCATGTGCGTATCGCTTCACCCGCGATTCAGAATCCTTGTTATTATGGAATTGATATGTCGACGAGGGAAGAATTGATTGCGCCGAACAACTCGCTTAAGGAAATAGCCGAGCTGATTGAAGCAGACAGTATCGAGTATCTTTCCGTAGAAGGAATGAAACAAGCAATCGTTCGAGAAAAGTCGATTCATCAAGGGATTTGCCATGCTTGTATGACCGGGGAATATCCGGTGCCAATCTCAGAAAAATGAGAGATCCTTCTTAAATAATGAATAAGGAAGTGTAATCATGTCAGATGTATATAAGAAAGCAGGCGTTGATGTCGAAGCCGGCTATGAAGCGGTAGAACGGATGAAGAAGCATATTAAGAAAACAACACGCCCGGAAGTGCTCGGCGGAATCGGTGCATTCGCAGGATTATTTGATCTATCGAAGTTTTCATTTAAAGAACCGGTCATGGTTTCTGGGACAGATGGTGTCGGAACGAAACTAAAGCTCGCCTTCGAAATGGATAAGCATGACACGGTAGGGATTGACCTTGTTGCGATGTGTGCGAACGATATCATTGCTCAAGGTGCAGAGCCATTATTTTTCCTTGATTATATTGCGTGTGGAAAGAATAATCCGGAAAAAATCGAGCAGATTGTAGCAGGTGTCGCGGCCGGTTGTGTAGATGCTGGTGCTGCACTGATTGGCGGGGAAACAGCGGAAATGCCGGGGATGTATAACGACGAGGAATACGACCTTGCAGGCTTTGTTGTCGGAATTGCGGAAAAGTCGAAGCTTGTTACCGGTGAACAGATTGCTGAAGGAGATGTTCTCATTGGGCTCACGTCCAGCGGAATTCACTCCAACGGTTATTCGTTAGTGCGGAAAATCGTCGCCGATCTAGATTTTAATCAAACCTATGAAGGTCTTTCGAAACCATTGGGAGAAATACTTTTAACACCAACGAAGATTTACGCAAAGCCAGTTGCAAATGTACTGGAAAAGCTCACGGTTAAAGGGATTTCTCATATTACCGGTGGAGGATTTTATGAAAACTTGCCACGAATGTTACCAGCTGGTTTAGGGGTCAATGTGAAACAAGGTAGCTGGAACATCCCGGAAATCTTCCCATTTTTAGAGCAAAGAGGTGCCATTCCAGAGAAAGAAATGTACGGTGTATTTAATATGGGGGTCGGAATGGTGCTTGTCGTGGAAGAGAAAGATGCAGAAGCAGCGGTTGCAATCTTACAAGAAGCTGGGGAAGAGGCTTCCGTTATCGGTAAAGTGACTGGTGAAGAAGGAGTGCAGTTTTCCTCATGAGTAAGGTGAAAGTAGCTGTATTCGCATCTGGTACGGGGAGCAATTTTCAGGCTATGCTGGATGCAGACAATCTCCCGTGTGAAATTGTTCTCCTCGTCTGTGATCAGCAGCAAGCTGGAGTTTTAGATAAAGCGAAGCAGCATGGTATTGAAACATTTGTCTTCTCTGCGAAGAATTATGAAAGCAAGGAAGCATATGAATCGGAAATAGCGGAACAGCTGAGACGGAAGGGAATTGAATGGATTTTCCTTGCGGGTTATATGCGTTTGATTGGTCCGACATTGCTTGGAGCCTATGAAGGAAAAATTGTAAACATTCATCCATCCTACTTACCCGCCTTCCCGGGGAAAGATGCGATCGATCAAGCTTTGGAAGCGGGAGTCGAGGAGACGGGTGTTACTGTCCATTTCATCGATGAAGGGATGGATACTGGACCAATTATTCGTCAGGAAACTGTTTCCGTTTCAGTAAATGATACGAAAGAAATGTTACAAAAACGGATTCAAGAAGTGGAACACCGTTTGTATCCGCAAGTAATTAGAGAGCTAATACAAAAGTGAGGGATTTTTCATGGGGAAAAGAGCGTTAATTAGCGTTTCCGATAAAACAAATATTACAGAGTTTGCCAAGAATCTAGAGGAACTTGGCGTTGAAATCATTACAACCGGAGGCACGTTACAAGCATTAGAACGTGCAGGAGTTAAAGCGATTGCTATTGATGAAGTGACAGGATTTCCTGAAATTATGGATGGCCGGGTGAAGACATTACATCCGAAAGTTCATGGCGGACTACTTGGGAAACGCTCCAACGCCGGTCATATGAAAGAAATGGAAGAAAATGAGATTGAGCCGATTGATATCGTTGTTGTCAATCTTTATCCATTCAAAGAAACATTACAAAAGCAAGATGTATCGAAGGAAGAAATTGTAGAGAATATTGATATCGGTGGCCCGACAATGCTTCGTTCTGCTGCAAAGAACTTTGAGGACGTGCTTGTCGTTGTGGACCCGGAAGACTATCCGCGGGTGCTTGATGCTTTGCAGGAAGATAATGCACCAATTGAACTGCGCCAGCAATTAGCGGCAAAAGTTTTCCGGCATACGGCAAATTATGATGCAATGATTGCAGGCTATTTTGCAGGTGAAACTAAAGAAGAATTCCCTGAAACTTATACGGTTACATATGAAAAAGTCCAGGACTTGCGTTACGGGGAGAACCCGCATCAGAAAGCAGCCTTTTACCGTGCACCACTAGCAACTGGAATTAGTCTAGCTGGAGAGAAACAGTTACATGGAAAAGAGCTATCTTATAACAATATTCAGGATGCGAATGCAGCGCTTGAGATTGTCGGTGAGTATGAAGATGCAGCAGCTGTGGCGGTAAAGCATATGAACCCGTGCGGAATAGGAGTTGCTGCGAACCTGCACGATGCATATAAACTAGCATATGATGCAGATCCAATATCAATTTTTGGTGGAATTGTTGCACTTAACCGCGAAGTCAATCAAGCAACAGCGGAAAGTTTAAGTGAAATATTCCTTGAAATCATTGTAGCACCAAGTTTTTCAAAAGAAGCACTGGATATTCTGACAGAAAAGAAAAACATTCGCTTACTTGAAGTAGATATGACAGAGAACAAAGGAGTGAACCACAAACTGACAAGTGTTGGTGGCGGTGTGCTTATTCAGCACCAAGATGCTGGCCAAATTACAGCAGACGATCTCCAAGTTGTAACGAAAAAGCAACCGACAGAGCAAGAGATTACTGATTTGCTATTTGCTTGGAAAGCAGTGAAACATGTAAAGTCGAATGCGATTGTGCTCGCGAAAGATAACCAGACAATTGGAATTGGAGCAGGCCAGATGAACCGGGTAGGCTCTGCGAAAATTGCTATTGAACAAGCGGGAGAGAAGGCGAACGGATCGGTGCTTGCGTCTGACGCATTTTTCCCAATGCCGGACACTGTGGAAAATGCGATTAAAGCCGGGATAACAGCAATCATTCAACCGGGCGGCTCGAAACGTGACCAGGATTCGATTGATGTCTGTGATGAGCACGGGATTGCCATGGTTTATACAAATATGCGTCATTTCAAGCATTAATTGAAATCGCGGAATAGAGGAGAGTAGCGATGAACGTATTAGTTGTTGGCCGTGGTGGCCGTGAACATAGCATTGTTACAAAGCTAAAGGAAAGCGAGCAGGTTACAAACATTTATGCAGCACCAGGAAATGCAGGTATGGCGGGAATGGCTGAATGTGTGGCTGTTGATGAGATGGATATTGCCGGACTTGTAGCTTTTGCGAAAGAAAAGAAATGTGATCTTACTGTCGTCGGTCCGGAAAATCCGTTGAACGCAGGGATTGCTGATGCCTTTCAGGAAGCAGGCTTAAAGATCTTTGCTCCGACAAAGGCGGCAGCTCTATTAGAAGGTAGTAAAAGTTTTGCAAAAGAATTTATGAAGAAATATGATGTGCCGACTGCGGATTATGCTGTTTTCAACGATGCGGACCAGGCGAAAGCATATATTAAGGAAAAAGGCGCTCCAATTGTTGTGAAAGCAGATGGTCTCGCTGCTGGAAAAGGCGTTATTGTTGCATTGAGGGAAGAGGAGGCGCTTCAGGCGGTTGATGAAATGCTTGTATCGAAAGCCTTCGCTGAAGCTGGTGCGACCGTTGTTATTGAAGAGTTCCTTGATGGGAAAGAATTTTCTCTCATGGCTTTCGTACAAGAAGATAAGGTATTCCCGATGGTAACAGCACGTGACCATAAGCGGGCGTTTGACGGAGATGCGGGACCAAATACAGGCGGTATGGGGGCGTTTGCTCCGGCTGACGATGTGACAGAGAGAGATTTAGACTTCGCGATGGAGCATATTTTACTGCGGACGGCAAAAGGGATGATTGCAGAAGGCCACGCCTTTACGGGGATACTATACGCGGGTCTCATTATGACACAGGAAGGTCCGAAAGTCATTGAATTCAATACGAGATTCGGTGACCCGGAGACACAGGTTGTCTTGCCGTTATTGAAAAATGATTTATACCAAGTATTTATTGATGTGATTGATGGCGTGGATCCGGAGCTTGTCTGGGAAGACAAGGCTTGTCTCGGCGTTGTCGTTGCGTCAGTTGGCTATCCGGGGGCTTACAGAAAAGGGATCGTGCTGCCAGCCTTGCCGGAAGGGTCTAATCCATTTACGGTACATGCCGGGACGGTGCTTAAAAATAACAGACTCGTTTCGGATGGTGGGCGTGTGCTTCTCGTTGGAGCTGTTGCCGATACGAGAGAGAATGCAGCGAAACTCGTTTATGAATCAATGGGGGAACTAAAAAGTTCAAATGACTTTTTCTATCGTACGGATATTGGTAAACTATAAAAGAACTGAGACAAGGGCTCTGACCCGGGTCAGAGCAAGTGTCCCAGTTATGATTAAGATGGTATGGAACGCTTGGTTCCGTTCGATCGGGTCGGTTTCATACCATTTGGTAGGCAGTAAAGATTATTCATTAAGATTGCTGGCGATTTTTTGGATTTCTTCTTGCGATAGACCCGTTATTTCTTCGATGATACGGAGATTTAAGCCCTTTTCTATCGCGTTTTTAACAAATATTTCTTTCATTTCCTTTTTACCTTCCTCTTTACCCAGTTTTTTACCTTCCTCACAAAACATATCAGCCAAGCTCATATTAACTCTGCTCCCTTCTGGATGGGACATCGGGGTTAGAGGAAGTGTCCCAGTTATGATTAAGATGGTCTAGAACGCTTGTTTCCGTTCAACAGGGTCGGTTTCATACCATTTGGTCGGCAGTAAAGATTATTTTTTAAGTTTGCTGGCGATTTTTTGAATTTCTTCCTGCGACAGACCAGTTATTTCTTCGATGATACGGAGATCTAAGCCTTTTTTTATCGCGTTTTTAACAAGCATTTCTTCCATTTCCTTTTTACCTCGTTTTTTTCCTTCCTCTATACCCTGTTTTTTACCTATTTTTTTACCTTCCTCTTTACCTAGTTTTTTTCCCAGTTCTTTACCTTCCTCACGAAACATATCAGCCAAGCTCATAATAACTCTGCTCCCTTCTGGATAATGGTTCTTTATTTTTTCCGTAATTTCATCCGTATTTCCTCGTGTGACATTCGTTGCCGTGCTGAAAATATAGTACAGCATCGTCTCAAAGTATTCCATACCCGTTTGTTTATCATCCAACTCCTGCAAATAAGAAATACTTCTTTCAAGGATGCTGAGCAATTCTTGAACCGTTTCCGCTTTACGAATATCGCGGAACATCGTAATTAAGATCCGGATGCGAGCTTCACCCTTGATTTCTTCATCTGGATAATTGGTGAAATCAAAAAGCAAAAATTTGTAGTTGGGAATAAATTGACGTATTTCCCTTGGCAAGTCATCGTAATTTGCAATCGCCTTACTAAGCCTATCGGGAGTATTCCAACTTGTGTTTCCGTGATACATAACTAAAGGAATAACGGGTGGCACAGTTTTTAAATTCTCTTTTCTCATCTTTGCATCCCAAAATTCCGCCATGTACTTCAATATTTGAAAGGTAACAGTTCTGTCAGCATAACTTTTGTGTTCGAACAGGAAATATACATAACCTTCTTTCCCGTCAATATCTGCGCTGAAAAGTAAATCAGAGTAACTTTCTTCCAGTTCTTTACTGATGAAGCTGTCCTTCTCGAGTTTCAATGTGTCCGTATTAAGAAACTTCATAATGCCGGGTGGTAAATAATGGTGTAAGAAACTTCTCGTCACTTTAATATGACTAAATGTTTCTTTAAAAAGCTTATCATGGGGACTTTCTACCTTGCGAAACTTCTGTTGGGGGTAACGGGAAGTTTCCTCATTGACCAATAATAAGTTCGCCAAATTCTTCACTTCCTCTGAGGGTATAATGATGTGATAAAATAATGTAGATTCTGATTACATTATATCAATATCGCCCACGATAAACAATCGCAGGACAGAGGGTCAGGCAACTGCGCCAGTTGGTGAGCGGGACATTGGCTCTGACCTAGGCCACTGAAAAACCATGATTCCAAATTATCAGATACCACTTAGATATCCACAACTAAAGAATTTAGGTTGTTATCCCCCACTTTTATATCTAAAAAAAGCTAAAAATTGGGAACTGATTTTTTTATTTTTCTTAATCGGCACTTTTTCAGTGGCCTAACTCTGACCCCGTGTCCCAGTTTTTGAAAATACGTTAAGCTTTACAGTGTTAAAGTGATAAAGTATGATAGAGATAAATGATTACAAGAAGAGGTGGCGGGCAGATTCTGTAACGCGTATAATAAGGGTGAATTTACCAAATACGCGAATAGAAAGTTGTGGGAAGATGAGAAAATTAATATTTATTACTGTAATCATTGGAGTTCTATTAGTTGCCTGCTCAAAAGATGATGGAAATGCTTCGAAACAAGAGGGCAAGGGGACAGGCGGTGACGAAAAGGACGGCATCGAGCAAGCGGGAGGTGAGAATCAATATCCTCTAACTGGGCTTTATACAGATGAACCAGTCGATAACCGCATCATTGGTGTAATGGTGAACAACCATAGACAAGCCCGGCCGCAATCGGGACTAGCTGAGGCAGATATTGTATTTGAGATTTTAGCAGAAGCAAAAATTACAAGATTGCTTGCGCTCTTCCAAAGTGAAATCCCGGATACAATCGGGCCAGTACGCAGTGCCCGGGAATATTATTTTGACTTGGCAAACCGCTACGGAGCTCTTTACGTATATCACGGAGCGGCAGATTTTATCGATCAAATGATTATCGATCGGGGAATCCCATTCTTAAATGGTTCGACTTATGATAATGATGGTCAGTTATTTACACGGGATAGTTCCCGAGAAGCGCCCCATAACTCTTACTTACTAACCGATGCCATCAACGAGACGGCTGAAGGTAAGGGCTATGAAATGACAGCTGAATATGAGCCATTACCATTTTTAAACGAAGAAGAAACTGCGGCAATTGAAGGGGAAACAGCCGAACGGGTAGAAATAGTTTATAGTGAAAATCCCCTGGAAACCGTGCAATATGTTTTTGATGAAAGCAAGGGAACATATAAAAGGTATAGTAATGAGGAAGAAACGGTGGACTTGAATACAGGAGCAACTGTAGAAGTCGCCAATGTATTCATTATTGAAACGTTTCATGAAGTGATTGATGATGCAGGTAGACGGAATATTGATTTTGACTCTGGAGGAAATGCCTATCTCATTCAGAATGGTAAAGTTCAAGAAGTAGAGTGGCAGAACGATAATGGTAGACTTGTTCCAATGAAGGACGGGCAGCCGGTTGGTTTTGTGCCAGGTAAGACATGGATTAATGTTGTACCGAATGATCCGGGCATGGAACAGGCCGTAACGATATCCAATTAATAAGATTGGAGCAAGTTTACCCTAAAGTGAATCAGGAGGGTTTTCATTGCAAATTGATAAATTAAGAGGAGAACAATTGGATCTTTTATTTGATGCCATTTTATCATTAAAGAATCGTGAAGAATGCTATCAATTCTTTGATGATTTAGCTACAATGTCGGAAGTTCAATCTTTCGCTCAACGATTGCAAGTGGCAAAAATGCTTTTGGAAGGTGCCACATACAGTTCGATTGAAACCGACACTAACGCATCGACTGCAACCATATCAAGGGTGCGCCGCTGCATAAACTACGGCAGTGATGGCTATAAACTAGTCGTCGATCGCCTCAGAGAACAAGAAAGCAAATAACAAAGGCGGAAGCTCCCGTTTAGCAACGTACAAACTGGAGCACTCCGGAATGAGATAAAGGAAACACGGCGAACGTAGAGAGCCGATGTTGACTTATCGATTGGAGGAGTGTGAAGTTTGCTAGTTGCTGGGCGCTGGAGCCGGACGTGGCTAGCCCCGGTTATCTAAGTTATTATAGCATTTTATTTTATAGTTTCTTATATAAATAATAAAGACAGCAGGGGAGTAGCATCTTCTGCTGTTTTTTTACCTCTATCAATATTCCTTATAAATTCCACAATAAAATCCTAATTTCCCAGCGTGTTTTTTGTTATAATAAATCAATGGAAGAACATAATGGAGGATGGAGCGGTTGACGAATCAATCTAATGTGTTAAACGAGTGGAAACATATCTTTAAATTAGACCCTGCGAAGGAAATATCTGATGAAGATTTAGACGCAGTTTGTGAATCGGGAACAGATGCCATCATTATTGGCGGAACCGATAATATTACGCTGGACGGGGTGCTTGACTTACTGAATCGAATAAGAAGAAACCATCAGATCCCTTGTATTCTTGAGGTTTCAGAGGAGGAAGCACTTACTCCCGGATTTGATTATTATTTCATTCCGATGGTCCTGAATTCCAAGGAGAAGAAATATATGATGGACGTGCAGCACCAAGCGATAAAGGAATATAGTGATCTGATGGAATTCAGTGAAATATTCTTTGAAGGTTACTGTATTTTAAACGAAGAGGCCAAAGCATTTACATACACGAATTGTTTTATGCCTGATGCAGCAGACGTGCAAGCATATGCCTATATGGCGGAACATGTATTCCATCTCCCGATATTTTATGTCGAATATAGCGGGAAATACGGTGATCCGGAGCTTGTTGAAACGGTAAGTGGTATACTGGATGATACGCAGCTCTTTTACGGCGGAGGAATTGAAACGAAAGAGCAAGCAGTAGAGATGAAACAATATGCAGATGTCGTCATTGTCGGCAACAGCATTTATACGAATATAGAAGAAGCATTACAGACTGTGGAAGCAGTGAAGAATGAATAAGGCGGTGGTAAAAAATGAGCCGAACAACGAATGAGTTATTAGCTGGACTTAATAAGGAACAACAGGAAGCGGTGAAGCATACAGAGGGTCCCTTGCTTATCATGGCTGGAGCGGGCAGTGGAAAGACGAGGGTGCTGACACACCGTATTGCTTATCTATTAGAAGAAAAAGGAGTCGCACCGAGAAATATTTTAGCGATTACCTTTACAAATAAAGCAGCACGGGAAATGCGTGAACGTGTCATGCGTCTCGTCGGACCAGAGGCAGAGTATATGTGGGTATCGACTTTTCACTCGATGTGTGTGCGGATTTTGAGAAGAGATATCGACCGGATTGGCTACAATCGGAATTTCACAATTTTAGATAGTGCAGATCAGCTCTCGGTTGTGAAACAAGTTTTAAAAAATATTGATCTTGACCCCAAGCAATATGATCCGCGGGCAATGCTTGGCCAAATCAGTTCGGCGAAAAACGAACTGATAACAGATAAAGAATTTGAAGAGAAGGCTGGGAACTTTTTTGAACGACAGGTAGCGAGAGTTTATTCCGGCTATCAGACCATGCTTCGGAAAAACCAGTCACTTGATTTCGATGATTTAATTATGCAGACGATTATTCTGTTCAAACGGGTGCCGGAAGTACTCGAATATTATCAGCGCAGATTTCAATATATTCATGTCGATGAGTATCAGGATACGAACCATGCGCAATATTTCCTTGTGAAGCAACTTGCGAACCGTTTCAAGAATCTCTGTGTCGTCGGAGATTCGGACCAATCCATCTATCGTTGGCGTGGTGCGGATATCGGGAATATCTTAACCTTTGAAGAAGACTATCCGAGTGCACGAACCATTCTTCTTGAGCAGAATTACCGTTCAACAAAACTGATTCTGCAAGCTGCCAACCATGTGATTGAGAATAACGCTGGAAGAAAACCGAAAAATCTCTGGACGGAAAATGATGATGGCAGTAAGATCACGTATTACGAAGGAACAACGGAACAAGATGAAGCCCTATTTATAGCCGACGAAATTCGTAAATTGATAAAAGATGGTTATCAGCCAGATGATATAGCTATCCTCTACCGGACGAACGCTCAATCGCGGGCAGTAGAGGATACACTTATGAAATCGAACATATCCTACCAAATGGTCGGTGGAACAAGGTTCTATGATCGGAAAGAAATTAAAGATATGCTTGCATACTTGCGCTTAATCACGAATCCGGATGACGATATTAGCTTTGAGCGGATTGTAAATGAACCGAAGCGTGGAATCGGTGCAACGACTGTGGAAAGACTAAGAACTTATACAGCGGAGCATGATATTTCCTTTTATGAAGCGGTAAAAGAAGTGGATTTCACAGGCGTATCAAAACGGGCTGCGAGTTCACTAGCGGAGTTCGGCGAGTTGATCCAAAGCTTGGCACAGCAGCAGGAATTCCTTACCGCAACTGATATGGTCGAGCAAGTGCTCGAACGAACGGGATATGAAGAAATGTTGAAAAGGGAACAAACCCTTGAATCCCAGAGCCGCCTAGAGAACTTAGAGGAATTCAAAACGGTAACGAAGGAATTTGAAAAGAGTGCTGAAGAAGATAAATCCCTTGTCGCCTTTCTAACGGATCTCGCATTAATTGCTGATATCGACAAGATAGATGAAGAAGAGACGGAGCGGAAAATAACGTTGATGACGCTCCATGCAGCGAAAGGACTGGAGTTTCCTGTTGTATTTTTAATTGGAATGGAAGAGAATGTATTCCCGCACAGTCGATCCATGTTTGATGAAGACGAGATGGAAGAAGAACGTAGGCTTGCTTATGTCGGGATCACCCGTGCGGAAAAAATACTTTATTTAACGAGTGCCAAGATGCGTACGTTATATGGTCGTACGAATATGAACCCGATCAGCCGCTTCATCCAAGAAATTCCGGAAGATTTACTGGAAGGAATGGAACAAGCGAAACAAAGCATGTTCGGAAGTTCCTTTGCAAGCCGAACGGAAGAGGCATTCACTCCGAAACGAAAAGCGCGGCGAACAGTCCAAGCTTCCACCGCTGCCGATGAGGAGTGGAAAGCAGGCGATAAGGCGAATCATAAGAAGTGGGGAACAGGCACGATTGTCCGTGTCCAGGGCGAAGGAGATAAGATGGAACTTGATATTGCCTTCCCGGCGCCAACAGGAGTTAAACGCCTGCTCGCCCAATTTGCTCCGATAACGAAAGAATAGAGGTGCTTTCTCTAGTGGATAAACAACTAGCTAAAGAAAAAATTGATGCATTAAAGGAAGTGCTTAATCAATACGGTTATGAATACTACGTGCTCGACAAGCCAACGGTACCGGATGCAGAGTACGATGCAAAATTAAGAGAACTGGAAGAACTGGAAGAGAAATTTCCGGAATTCATCACACCAGACTCGCCTACACAGCGGATCGGCGGTGCACCGATTGAAGGCTTTGAGAAAGTACGCCATCAAGTACCGATGCTTAGTCTGTCCAATGCTTTCAATGAAGAGGAGCTTCGGGATTTTGCGAGACGGGTCACGAATGCACTTGGGGAAAATTTCTCCTATATTTGCGAACTGAAAATTGACGGACTCGCCGTTTCCTTGACATACGAGGACGGCAAATTTGTCCGAGGTGCGACACGAGGCGACGGAATGGTGGGAGAGGACATTACCGTGAATCTGCGTACGGTAAGAAGTATCCCACTCACGATTAAAGATAAGGAAACCCTTGAAGTACGCGGCGAAGTGTTCATGCCGAAAGCTTCATTTGAAAGCTTGAATAAAATAAGGGAAGAGAAGGATCAGGAGCTATTTGCGAACCCGCGTAATGCTGCCGCAGGTTCCTTACGCCAATTGGATCCGAAAGTCGCTGCAAGCAGGAACTTGGATGTCTTTCTGTATGCTGTCGGTGTCTGGGAAGGTAATACACTCCCTACCCACAGTGCCAGATTGGAACGTTTGCAAGAACTCGGCTTCAAAACAAATCCGGAATGGAAGAAATACGATACTATTGAAGAAGTAATAGAATTTGTCAATTACTGGACGGAGAAACGCCAAGATTTACCATATGAGATCGATGGGATCGTCATAAAAATTGATGATTTGAATCAACAAGAGGAGCTCGGGGTTACAGCAAAGAGCCCGAGATGGTCGATTGCCTATAAATTCCCGGCAGAAGAAGTGGTGACGAAACTGCTCGATATCGAGTTGAGTGTGGGACGTACCGGTGTTGTTACTCCGACAGGTATTTTAGAGCCGGTTCGAATTGCCGGTTCGACAGTGGGACGCGCATCCTTGCATAATGAAGACCTTATCCGCGAACAGGATATCCGGATTGGGGATACAGTCGTTGTTAAAAAAGCAGGGGACATCATTCCGAAAGTTGTCCGTGCAGTGAAAGAACAACGGACTGGTGAGGAAGCTGAATTTGCAATGCCATCCCATTGTCCAGCATGTAATACAGAACTTGTCCGTTTGGAAGAAGAGGTGGCGCTCCGTTGTATTAATCCAAACTGTCCGGCGCAACTGATCGAAGGGATGATCCATTTCGTCTCGCGGAATGCGATGAATATCGACGGACTTGGGGAAAAGCTTGTCATGCAGTTATTTAATGAAGGATTAGTTCATACGATACCAGATCTCTATCGTCTAGAGCGGGAGAAACTGTTGGAACTTGAACGGATGGGAGAGAAATCGGTATCCAATCTTCTGAACGCAATCGAAGCTTCAAAAGGCAATTCGTTGGAGAAATTAGTATTTGGGCTTGGCATCCGATTTATCGGGGAGAAAGCAGCCCAGATTCTTTCCCAGGAATTTGAAACGATGGAACGTCTGCAGCGAGCAACGTACGATGAATTTGTTGCTATTGATGAAATCGGGGAAAAGATGGCAGATTCCTTGGAACAGTATTTCTCCGAGGATAAAGTGAATGCAATGCTCCAAGAACTAAAAGATCTTGGGGTGAACATGGAGTACACGGGACCGAAAAAAGCAACCGGTGCTGAGGATAGTCCATTTATGGATATTACGGTCGTCCTTACTGGCAAATTAGAAAAGTTAAGCAGAAATGAAGCGAAAGCAAAAATCGAAGCCCTCGGCGGAAAAGTAACCGGCAGTGTAAGCAAGAAGACGGGACTTGTCGTTGCCGGGGAAGCAGCAGGGTCGAAATATGATCGAGCTAGAGAGCTTGGTATTACAATTTGGAACGAAGAACAGCTGTTGGAAGCGTTAGATGGTTAGGCAAGGAGTGAAGAAAAATGAAAAAGCTGACGGTTCTATTATTATGTGCCCTCCTTGTGCTTACAAGCTGTGCACCATCATTGGATAGTGATGATGAGGTCTTACAGAATGAGGAAGATACGGAGGTTGAAACGTCCATCGTTCCAAGCAGTCGCTTGGGGGAAAAGGCATATCGCATGATCCTTCCATACCGGACGAGTGAAGCGCGTGGTATAATCGGCAATCAAGTGGCAAACCGCGTTGATATTGATGAGATGGAAGAAGGGTTGAGACGTCACTCCGTCGATTACTTTGACCCAGAGGATTATTATTTTCAGGAAGGACGCTACTTGGATGAGGAGACAGTTATTAATTGGATAGATGAACTTAACCCGGAGCGACCGGATGATTTACAGGATTGGGATAAGGAAGCGAATGAAAACAATCCACGTATCTTCTCGCATATTTTAGAGCAAAACTATTTGTTGCAACAGGAGAATGATGAGGAGAATGCCGTACAAGTTGCAGGAATTTCAATCGGTATCGCTCTGAAGTCGGTCTATCGTTACCAATTGGAACAAGGTGGAGATTATTTCTACTATGATATATCAATGAACGAGATGCTTGCAAAGGGCTATGAAGTTGCAGAAAGTGTTGTGGAGCGTCTGCGGGAATCAGAAGACGTTCCCGATGTACCAATTTTAATCGCGCTCTACCGGGAGGAGGCGCAGAACTCGCCTGTACCGGGAAACTATGTCACGAAAACTCTTGTTCCAAGTGGAGAGAAGAAAATTGGTAATTGGGAAGATATTGATGAAGAATATGTTCTATTCCCATCCAATGAAGCGCGTGATAAATATTTAACAGACTATGAGAATTTTAATAACTTCGGAAATAAAATTGCCGACTTCTTTCCAAACTATGTCGGGGCGATCGGCAGCGGCTTCTATGTCGATGGCGAACTGCAACAACTAACGATTGAAGTCCCAATCGAGTTTTACGGGAAAGCGGAAGTAATTGGTTTTACCCAATACGCCTATGACCAAGTGCAAAAAATTTTCCCGAATTATTATGATTTAGAGGTTAATGTTACCTCGAGCAACAATGTGGAAAGTCTTATTTACCGGAACGCTAAGGAAGAACAACCGACCATTCATATCTATCATTAATAGAACTAGACTCGGAGGATAATCAGAAACTGCTATCCTTCGAGTCTATTTTATTTTTCGTGTAAGCGTTTTTTATTGAACGGTTACACTACTTTCGTTACAATAATAGATGGGAATAAAGTAGAATTGCAATCTAGTATTGCAACAAAATCACGGAGGAGGTTTTTTACATGGTAGTTCCATACACACACGAACCCTTCACAGATTTTACTGTAGAGGAAAACCGTAGGAAGATGGAAGATGCTCTAAAGAAGATTGAAGCGGAATTTGGTAAAGAATACCCGCTCATTATTGGTGGCGAACGCATTACAACTGAAGATAAAATTAAAGTCGTAAACCCTGCAAATAAAGAAGAGGTACTGGGGTTTGTTTCGAAATCAAATAAAGAACTCGCGGATAAAGCGATGGAAGTCGCCGATGAAACGTTTAAAACATGGAGGAAATCAGATCCGAATTTCCGCGCAGACATTTTATTCCGTGCAGCAGCCATTGTACGTCGTCGCAAGTTCGAATTCAGTGCCCATCTTGTAAAAGAGGGTGGCAAGCCTTGGAAAGAAGCAGATGCAGATACAGCTGAAGCAATTGATTTCCTTGAATACTATGGCCGTCAGATGCTTAAAATAAAAGACGGGGTGGAGGTAAATAGCCGTCCGATTGAACATAACCAGTTTCATTATATTCCATTAGGAGTAGGGCTTGTCATTTCTCCTTGGAACTTCTTGTTCGCAATTATGGCTGGAACGACAACCGCTGCAATGGTAACAGGTAATACTGTTTTATTAAAACCTGCCAGTGCAACACCAATCATCGCTTATAAACTGATGGAAGTTCTGGAAGAAGCCGGAATGCCTAAAGGTGTCGTCAACTATATTCCAGGACCAGGAAGCGAAGTGGGGGATTACCTTGTAGAACATCCACGCACACGCTTTGTCAGCTTTACAGGTTCCCGTGAAGTTGGTACACGTATCTTTGAACGTGCTGCAGTTGTCCAAGAAGGACAAATCTGGCTAAAACGCACAATCATTGAAATGGGTGGAAAAGATACGATAGTGGTAGACAATGAAGCAGATTTAGAGCTTGCTGCAGAATCTATCGTTCAATCTGCCTTTGGATTCTCTGGACAGAAATGTTCTGCTTGCTCACGTGCAGTCATTCATGAAGATGTATATGATCAAGTAAAGAATCGCGTGATTGAGCTAACGAATGAATTGACTCATGGAGACCCAACAGACAATCATAATTTCATGGGACCGGTTATCGACCAAGCAGCCTATGATAAGATTATGGGTTATATTGAAATTGGGAAAGAGGAAGGAAAACTTGTTGCTGGTGGAGAAGGGGACGACAGTAAAGGCTGGTTCATTAAACCGACTGTATTTGCTGATGTCGATCCGAAAGCCCGCATCATGCAGGAAGAAATCTTCGGTCCTGTTGTTGCATTAACGAAAGCTAAAGACTTTGACGAGGCAATTGAGATTGCAAACAACACTGAATATGGTCTAACAGGGGCCGTTATCACGAATAACCGTGAACATCTGGAACAAGCACGAGCTGACTTTCATGTTGGAAACCTCTACTTTAACCGCGGCTGTACCGCAGCAATCGTAGGTTACCAACCATTCGGTGGTTTCAACATGTCTGGAACCGACTCAAAAGCAGGCGGTCCAGACTACCTTATTCAGCATATGCAAGGTAAGACAACGTCAGAAATGCTGTAATTTAATAGATATAAAGAAATGCCATGTTAATTGCTCTTTTGGACAATTAACATGGCATTTTTTCTTTTTTGAGGAAAATAGGAAAATTTTAACCCAGATAATCGCTACTTATAGTCAATAATTTTCCCAATATGAATTTTTAGAAATTATGCTATAATATAAATATAACGAGCGGAAATAGTATTTTAGTAGAGGTGGCAGGGGGAACATATGATAGAAATTGGCTCATTCATCAAAATGCAACGTACAAAACAAAAAATGACCTTGGGTGAGCTTGCAGAAGGAATCGTTTCCGTATCATACCTGTCAAAGATTGAGAACTTGAAGACAGAAGCAAGTACACATATAATCCAGCTGCTATGTAACCGACTTGGCATTGAACTAGGCCAAACAATGGACGATGTGATTGAGGAAAAATGTGAAGAATGGTTCAGCATGCTATTCTACAACCGACAACAGGATGAAATTACGGAAGCTTACAAAGAGCTGCAAGAACTGATGGATACGAATTTGTCTGGCAGCATGCTTTTATTCGAAATTCATAAGATTCGCTATTACCTTCTCTTGGATAAAAACAATAAGGCTCTTGACCAGATTAACAAATTAAATAAGATGTCCACTTCATTTGAAACAAGGGAGCTTTACTTCTGGTTTAAATACAGAGGGAATTATTATTCGCAGACAGGTGAAACAGCGATTGCCCTTGATAAATACCTAAAAGCGGAAGAATTAACACGTAAGCTCGAAGTGACAGAAGATGAAGTTGCTGATCTGCATTATACGATTTCCATTACATACAGCAAGTTAAGACACACGTTAGAAGCGATTGAATATGCGAACAAGGCATTAGATACCTTTATGAAAAAGTATCATTTCATGCGTTGCGCGCAAAGTCATATCGTTTTAGGAATATCTTATCGCCGCATCAAAATGTATGATAAAGCGATTGAAAATTACAACTTGGCTAAACATCTTGCCGGCCTAAACAGTAATCGGGAGCTCATCCAACTCACCAATCAGAATCTTGGTTACTTGTACGCAACCAAAGGTGAAAATAAGGAAGCAATTAAATATTATCTGGAAATAGTAGATGATAAGGAAATCATTGTTCAAGATAAAGTACCAGCTCTGACAGAACTGATTAAAGTTTATTACGACATGGAAGAGTTTGATAAAGCGAATGAAATGATTGGGGATGCACTGGAATTATTGAAAAAGCATCCTAAAAATAGAGTCTATGAATTTTACCATTATGTGATATGGACGTATCATTACTCGATTAATGGTGAAGCGAAGAAATTTGTGAATCTAGTTAAGGATAAGTTCATTCCATTCCTGAAAAAACGGAAGGATCATGCAAATACACTTATTTTTGCGACGATGCTTGCTAAGCATTACGAAAGCATCCATAAATATAAGGATGCGACGAAATATTACAAACTCGCTAATGATTCATATAAAGAGTTATCTAACATTTAAAGGAGGGATGTACAAATGAAGAAGCTATTATCTGGTTTTGCACTCGCAGCAATCTTAGTTTCAGGAGTCTTCTTTGCGGTAAACACAGATGCAGACGATTTGACTTGGGGAGAGCGACACCCGCCTATCTTCAATAATGTAGGAGAGTATTAAAAAAATCAGTAGATTCATTCGTTTTTATTATCCCCAATAATGAAAACAGCTTACCTGAAATGGAAATAATCATTTCAGGAATTTTTTTGTTTAAAATGGGATAAATGATCGCTGTTTGTGGTTAGCTTGCTAATGTCCAGACTTCTCTGCTATCATCATTAGTGATATAATATTAAAATGTAATAAATGAGTTTATTTGATAAAGCTAGGAGGTTCGAGCGATGGCAGATGATATTTCAAAAGAACGAGTAATGCATGTTGCTGATTTGGCGAGACTTCATATTACAGATGAGGAAGCAGAAAAGCTTGCAGAAGAATTACGGTCGATCATTAAACATGCAGAACAGCTCAAGGAACTAGATACGACAAATGTTGAGCCAACAACCCATGTAATTCAGTTAGAAAACGTTATGAGGAAAGATGAACCAAGAACGGATTGGATTACCCAAGAGGAAGCGCTGAAGAATGCTCCTGATCATAAAGACGGTCAATTCCGCGTACCATCTATTCTTTCTGAGTAATTGAAAGTTCATATAAGAGAATGTTCAAAAGAGGATGAAAAGGACCGAGGTCGGCTAAGTACACAACGTCCTGTGCGTCGAAGTTCGGAGCGGCAAGAGCTCCCAGTACCAGAATTGTACTGGGAGACGGGAAAACAAGCTAACGAGCTTCTTGCGTGTAGGATGACGTTTCTACATTGTCCACAGGACGTGGAGGGCTTAGAAGAATCACTTCTTTTAAGGAGTGTCCTTTTCACCAGACTTTTTGAACCACCTTTATAAAGGAGGAAATCCCATGTCATTATTTGACCACTCGATTAAGGAGCTTGAAGAGAAGCTACATAATAAAGAGATTTCGGTCCAAGATTTAGTGAAAGCTTCCCTTGATCGGATCAAGGAAGTTGATGATGAAATCCAGGCCTTTATTACGCTGGATGAAGAGAATGCCATGAAACAGGCAAAAGAGTTGGATGAGAGTTCGGAAGAGAAGAGCCTCTTCGGTCTTCCAATCGGACTTAAAGATAATATTGTTACGAAAGACTTACGTACAACGAGCGGAAGCAAGATATTAGAAAACTTTAATGATCCGCTCTATGACGCAGAAGTAGTTGAGAAATTAAAAGAACAAAAAACAGTTACAATCGGTAAATTAAACATGGATGAGTTCGCAATGGGATCTGGTACAGAGTACTCAGCATACAAAAAGACGAAAAATCCATGGGATACAGACCGTGTGCCAGGAGGATCCAGTGGTGGCTCAGCAGCTGCAGTAGCGGCAGGTGAACTTAAGTTTGCTTTAGGATCTGACACGGGTGGATCAATTCGCCAACCTGCAGCATTTTGCGGTGTTGTTGGAATGAAACCGACGTATGGTCGTGTTTCCCGTTTTGGTTTAGTTGCTTTTGCATCTTCCTTGGATCAAATTGGTCCGATTACTCGTACGGTTGAGGACAATGCCAGGGTTCTAGAAGTGATTGCCGGACATGATGAGAAAGACTCAACAAGTGCAAATCTCGAGGTACCCGTCTTTACCGATGCTTTAACAAAAGATGTTGCAGGTCTTAAAATCGCTGTACCAAAAGAATACTTTGGTGAAGGTGTTGCACAGGAAGTTAAAGATGCTGTTAGAGCAGCTATTGAAAAGTACGAATCCCTCGGGGCAACTTGTGAAGAGGTGTCCTTACCACATTCGAAGTACGCGTTATCCACATACTATATACTTGCATCAGCAGAAGCGTCAGCAAGTCTTGCGCGCTTTGACGGTGTTCGTTACGGAGTGCGCGCAGAAAATGTAGAAGACATGATTGATATGTACAAGCGTTCCAGAAGTGAAAACTTCGGTGAAGAAGTAAAGCGCCGGATTATGCTCGGTACGTTTGCACTTAGCTCGGGATATTATGATGCTTACTATAAGAAAGCGCAAAAGGTTCGCACGCTAATCAAAAATGATTTCGAGCAAATTTTTGAAGAATATGATATTATCCTTGGGCCGACTGCGCCAACAACTGCGTTTAAATTAGGCGAAGAAATGGATGACCCGGTGATAGCTTATGCAAATGATGTTTTAACAATCCCTGTAAACCTTGCAGGTGTCCCGGCAATTTCGATTCCGTGTGGATTCTCAAGTGAAGGATTGCCGATCGGACTGCAAATCATCGGTAAACATTTTGATGAAGCAATGGTTTATCGTGCTGCCCATGCATTCGAACAAGCGACAGACTTTCATAAACAACGCCCCGATATTGGAGGTGCGGCTAAATGAATTTTGAAACGATTATTGGTTTAGAAGTACACGTTGAATTAAAAACAAAATCTAAAATCTTCAGTCCTAGTGTCAATGCTTTCGGCGACCATCCAAACGCGAACGTGAACCCGATTGACTTGGCCTACCCAGGAACACTTCCTGTACTAAATGAAGAAGCGGTGAATTTTGCAATGAAGGCGGCAATGGCATTGAATTGTGAAATTACAACAAATATGACATTCGACCGCAAGAACTACTTTTATCCCGATAACCCGAAAGCTTATCAGATCACCCAGGATGAAAATCCAATTGGTCGAAATGGCTGGATTGAAATCGAAGTAGCCGGGAAAAAGAAACGAATTGGAATTACCCGTATCCATATGGAAGAAGATGCTGGTAAATTAACCCACGGAGATGACGGCTATTCTTATGTCGACTTCAACCGTGCAGGTACTCCGTTAATTGAAATTGTCTCCGAGCCTGATATGCGTACGCCGGAAGAAGCATATGCTTATCTAGAGAAATTAAAGAATATTATCCAGTACACAGGTGTTTCGGATGTAAAGATGGAGGAAGGTTCCTTACGTTGTGATGCGAACATTTCCTTACGTCCAATTGGCCAAGAAGAATTCGGAACAAAGGCTGAACTGAAAAACTTGAACTCCTTCTCTTTTGTTCAAAAAGGACTTGAATTTGAAGAGAAACGCCAAGAGAAGGTATTGCTTTCCGGCGGTGTGATTGAACAAGAAACCCGCCGCTATGACGAAAAGACAAAAGAAACGATTCTTATGCGGGTGAAAGAAGCTGCAGACGATTATCGTTACTTTCCAGAGCCGGACCTCGTAAGTTTATATGTCGATGACGCATGGAAAGAACGAATCAAGAGTGAAATCCCCGAGCTTCCAGATGCACGAAGAGAACGTTATGTAAAAGAACTTGAACTCTCAGCGTATGATGCTGGAGTACTTACAAGCTCAAAGGAAATGGCTGATTTCTTCGAAGCAGCAATTGCGGAAGGCGCAGACATCAAACAAGCGTCAAACTGGCTCATGGGTGAAGTCTCTGCTTATATGAACAAGCATTTGAAGGAGCTCTATGATCTTGCCATCACACCGAAATCTCTTGCAACATTAATCAAACTAATTGAAGATGGAACGATTTCCTCTAAAATCGCGAAGAAAGTATTTGCAGAGATTGTGGAAAAAGGCGGCGATCCGGAGAAGATCGTTCATGAAAAAGGGCTCGTCCAGCTCTCTGACCCTGTGAAACTGCAAGAAATCATCAACGGGGTTCTTGATGAGAACGAACAGTCCATTATCGACTTCAAGAACGGGAAAGACCGCGCACTCGGCTTCCTCGTCGGTCAGACGATGAAAGCAACAAAAGGTCAAGCGAACCCGTCGATGGTGAATAAGATATTGAAAGAAGAATTAGAGAAACGTTAAGTTCAAAGAAAAGCGGGAATGCTGTCAAATGATAGGGTTCCCGCTTTTCTTTCACTGTATAAAATAAAATGAACCAATAACTTTAGATGTTGCCTAGCTATTATAATTTAAGTGGGTGTGTTGTTTTATATATAAGATGGACTAAAGTCGTCAAATTGTCTAATAGATGCATTCTACCGACCAAAAAGTGAACGTGCGTCCTCTATATCCCTCGAAGGATTAATCTTTATGCTTGTTCGTATAAATAAAGGCACTCTAATGCCTTGAAGATTTGATCCTTTCGCTCCTTCGTATGGATAGAGGCGCTCTAATGCCTTGAAGATTTGATCCTTCCGTTCCTTCGTATGGATAGAGGTGCTCTAATTCCTTGAAGGATTGATCCCTTATGTCATTCGTATGGATAGAGGTACTCTTATGTTCTGAAGGAGTAATCTTTCCGATCGTTTGTATGATAAGCGCAGCAAACCTTGTCAAATAGCAGCATCCAATAAGGTGAAAAAGGAATAACCGAGCTAGTACTCGATTTTTATGAAAGGCAAGGCTTAAATTTAACGGATATAAGCTCCTGCTTTTAAATTTTAGTAAAAAGGCTTATGATGGAGAATAGAGTTTACATTGACAGTTGCCCTTATGAAAATCAGGGAGGAATACGAATGAAAAGAGCGCGTGTGATATATAATCCAACTTCAGGGAAGGAGGCAGTTAAAAAAGAATTGCCACTTATCCTTGAGACATTGGAAATTGCGGGTTATGAAACATCTGCCCATGCGACGACAGGCGAGAACGATGCGATGGAAGAAGCGAGACGTGCAGTTGAGCGGCAATATGATCTCCTTATTGCAGCAGGAGGTGACGGCACGATTAATGAAGTCATCAATGGGATTGCAGAACAATTTTACCGTCCGAAGCTGGGCATCATTCCAGCAGGTACAACAAACGATTTTGCAAGAGCGTTGAATATCCCGCGGGATATTAAGAAAGCACTTGAAATTATTGTTGCCAACGAGACAATGGATCTTGATATCGGTAAAGTGAACGACCAATATTTCATTAATATCGCAGGTGGTGGCCGGTTAACCGAGCTTACCTATGACGTACCAATCAAGTTGAAAACCGTCCTCGGCCAGCTTGCCTATTATATTAAAGGAATTGAAATGCTCCCATCCTTAAAACCGGCAAGAGCAAGAATCGAGTATGACGGCAATGTCCTCGATGAAGATATTATGTTATTTCTAATATCCAACTCAAATTCGGTCGGAGGTTTTGAAAAGCTTGCACCTGACGCCAAGCTTGATGATGGTTATTTCGATATGCTTATTTTAAAGAAAGTGAATTTAGCAGAATTCATTCATATCGCAAGCCTTGCACTCCGAGGCGCGCATTTGAATAATGATAATATCATTTATACGAAATCAAAACGGATCAAAGTCACCCCGACGGAGAAAATGCAGTTAAATGTAGACGGAGAATATGGCGGACTGCTGCCTGGTGAATTTGTCAACTTGAACAAGCATATTGAAATGATCGTCCCGGAAATATTTATCCATCAACAAATTGAAGGTTTAAAGGAAGATTAACATGGCAAAATCAATTGCTCCTGTAAAGAAAAATGAATACGTAACATTGACTTTTGAAGACCTGACACATGAAGGAAATGGTGTCGGGAAAGTAGGGGGCTATCCATTATTTGTCCCGAATGGTCTACCGGGGGAAGAAGCGGTTGTTAAAGTAATCAAAGTGAATAAAAATTTCGGGTTCGGTAAATTGATTGAACTAAAAAATATAAGCGAAGAACGGGTTGACCCTACATGTCATGTACATTGCGGCGGATGTCAGTTGCAACATATGAGCTACAACCTACAACTGCAAATGAAACAAAATCAAGTACGGAATGTAATGAAAAAGATTGGACACCTGGAACATGTGCCGATTCATCCAATCATCGGGATGGATAATCCATTCCATTATCGAAACAAAGTACAAATTCCAGTAGGTGAAAAAGACGGAAAACTCATTACTGGTTATTATCAAAAGCGCAGCCATCGAATTGTTGAAGATTTGGATACGTGCAGCAGCCAGGCTGATGAAATTAATGAGATTCTTCCAGAAGTGAAAAAAATCGCAAACCGGATTGGAATTGAGGCATATGACGAGGAGAATCACCGCGGAGTATTGCGTCATATTATGATCCGGACCGGTTATGCAACGAAAGAAACGATGCTTGTTTTGGTCACTAAAACAAATAAACTTCCAGGTAAAGAAATTTTGATTCAAGAACTAACAGATAAATTCCCCAATATCAAATCCATTGTGCAAAACATTAATGACCAACGCACGAACCTTATTCTCGGTGAGAAAACGAAAGTGTTATGGGGAGAAGAATATATCCATGATAAAATTGGCGAACTGACTTTTGCCATTTCAGCAAAATCATTTTATCAAGTAAATCCTGTGCAAACAAAAGTGCTCTATGATAAAGCACTGGAATATGCCAAAATTGATGAGAATGATGTCGTAATAGATGCATATTGCGGTATCGGTACGATTTCATTATTTTTAGCGCAAAAAGCAAAGAAAGTTTACGGAGTGGAAGTTGTTCCGGAAGCTATTCATGATGCAAAGGCAAATGCAAAACTAAACGGAATGAACAACGTGGAATTTGTTGTTGGGCAAGCCGAGAAAATCATGCCGGAATGGAAACGCGAAGGATTAGATCCAGATGTGATTGTTGTGGATCCACCAAGAAAAGGCTGTGCGCCAGAATTCCTTGAAGCAATGATCGAAATGGAACCGAAACGGATTGTATACGTGTCATGCAATCCATCAACGTTAGCACGAGATCTTCGAATATTAGAAGATGGCGGGTATCGTACAATTGAAGTGCAGCCGGTTGATATGTTTCCGAATACGACACATGTGGAGGCTATAGCGTTGATACAACGGAAAATTATGTAGAAATCCTTAGTTTCACAACGTTTTACAAGCATGCACACTTTGTACCAAATGGTGAAAATGGACGTAAAAAAGTGATGAAAAACCATATTGAGGTTTCAGTAGGGATTGAACTGGTGTGTGGGAACACAACAGAATTATAAATTTTAACTTAATAGATTCTATTATATTTAGACGTTCAATTAAAATGAGCGTCTTTTTTTTATGCCTAAAATGAAGAGTAGAGGTGAAATATGACCGGACTAACATTAGGAAGTTTATTTGACGGAATCGGAGTATTTCCTCTAGCTGGTTCTCGTTACGGAATTAAGCCCACATGGGCAAGTGAAGTAGAGAATGCACCTATTTCTATTACAAAAAGGCATTTCCCTAATCTGTTACATCTAGGAGATATTACAAAAGTTGATGGTGGAAAAATACCACCTGTTCATATTATTACCTTTGGTTCTCCATGTCAGAACTTATCCAATATCGGAAAACGGGAAGGTCTTGCAGGAAGTCAATCCAGTTTATTTTATCATGCGATACGTATTATAGAAGAAATGAGGTGTGCAACGAATGGAACATATCCAGTTATCGCTGTTTGGGAAAACGTCATGGGAGCTTTTTCATCAAATAACAGGTTGGATTTTAAAGCCGTGTTGGAGTCGTTCACAAATACCGAAATTCCAATGCCTGCTTCTGGGGTCTGGGCAAAAGCTGGAATGGTCCGAGGGAGAGATGTTGATGTCTGCTGGCGATTGTTGGATGCCCGATATTGGGGAAAGCCCACACTTCCTCAAAGAAGAAGACGTATCTTCCTCGTGGCAGATTTTGGAGGAACACGTGCCAAAGAAATATTATTTAAAACCCGCGAACTGCAATCATTTCCTGCGTCTTGCAGAGAAAGCAGGCCAACCTCCACCGCAGCCAGTCGAAGATCTTCTGAAAAAACAAGGAGGAAAATACCCGTCGTCCGTCCCTTTCAAGAAAGACGTATGCGAAGTACCGCAAAAGATAAAAACAAATCAGGATTCATTGGAAGTTTTGGACGGACAAATGACCCTTTCCCCACTTTGTTAGCTGGTTCGGTCAATATCTTTTCTTTTTGGTATGAAGGGAAAGAAAAAGAAGGTTATATCCGACAGGTTACACCATTTGAATGTGAGCGATTAATGGGATTACCAGAGGGCTGGACAGCTTTAGGAAATGGGAATGAAATCATTAGTGATTATGCGAGATATAAAGCGATTGGAAATGCAATTGCTGTACCATGTGCGGAATACATTATGGCTGGTATTGCGGAAACTTTATAGATAAATCAATTTTTTACCTTGTTGGATTATTCTCATCTGACGTGCTTTTTTTATGGGCGAAAACGTTGAAAGGAGAAAGGTGCATAATGTCCTTGAATGAACAAGAAGCTTATGAAGAAAAAGTCATGGAATGGATTGATGATCATTTTATTATGAATGAAATTGAAATTGAAGACTTTCCTTTTTTTCCTCATGGGAAATTGATACGGGATGAAAATGGAGAAACAATGGTTGTATTTTGGTGTGTCATTTATGGACGTGTGGATTATCGACTACAAGAAGCATAGGAGTGAATTACAAATGTATAGTTCTCGTTCTCCTCCCCTTTCTTGGCTTTATATACTGACGATAAGTAAAAATAAAATTAGAAAAGAGGTAATGAATCATGGAGTTGAAACATGTCATTCCAAATATGGAAAAGACTTTTGGAAATTTAGAATATGCAGGAGAAGGCAAAGTCGAACAGCGACGGATTAATGGACGCATGACCACTCTTTCTAGGAGCTATAATCTGTACTCCGATATTCAACGCGCAGATGATGTTGAAGTGATTCTCCCACAAGATGCAGGAGAAAAGTTCTTTGAACATGAGGAAAAAGTAAAATTAGTCAATGCAAGAATTACCGCAGAGGGTTATAAAATTGGAGAACGAGGTTTTACAAATTATATTTTACATGCGGATGACATGGTAAAAGCATAAGGAGGAAAAAGAAATGAGATTAGCACAAGGTATTGTCATTGATAAAGAAAAGACGTTTGGTTTATTGAAGTTTTCTGCATTACGACGTGAAGTTTTTCTGCAAAACGAAGATGGTACAGTATCAACCGAGGTAAAAGAACGCACCTATGACTTAAAGTCTCGTGAACAAGGTCGCATGATTCAAGTGAGTATTCCTGCTTCCGTTCCCCTAAAAGAATTTGATTATAATGCAGAAGTAGAAATTATTAACCCTGTCGCAGATACCGTCGCAAATGCCACATTTCGCGGCGCAGATGTTGACTGGTACATTAAAGCAGATGATCTGGTCTTAAAGGGAAAAGCGACAGCATCGACAAGTAATATTCCAAAATCTAGTCTAAATAAAGACAAATAATGAAAACTTTTAAAAGACGAGGGAAACGAATTCGAGCGAGTGATGTATCCCTCGTTTTTCAATTTGTATTCTTTGGAATCGTTGGTGTATGGTTCGCTTCTTTTATCCCTTTTCATCTGTCATTTTTACTTTCTACAACGTGGCAACTTGATCTATTTCAAACACATTTTATGAGTACGTATGGATTGATTTCATTGGTGATTAGTTTAGTGATAGTAGCTAGCTGTGCTTTTCTTTATTATCGCTATCGGTATGACTGTATCAGACAGGTTATTCACCGTCAAAAACTCGCCAAAATGATTATGGAAAATGGTTGGTATGAAACGAAACAAGTACAATCAAGTAGCTTCTTTAAAGACATACCAAATGGAAAAGCAAAAGATAAAATTAGTCACTTTCCTAAAATGTACTATCGGCTAGAAAAAGGATTGCTCCATATTCAAACAGAAATCACATTGGGAAAATATCAAGAACAGTTACTAAACCTCGAAAATAAACTGGAAAGTGGTTTGTACTGTGAATTGGTATCGAAAGAGTTACATGATTCTTTTGTGGAATATACCTTGCTCTATGACACAATTAATAGTCGTATTTCCATTGATGAAGTGGTTGCACAAAATGGTAGCTTAAAGCTCATGGATTCGATGTATTGGGAATATGATAGCCTCCCACATATGTTGATTGCTGGCGGAACAGGCGGCGGAAAGACGTACTTTATTCTCACACTAATTGAAGCCCTATTAAAAACAGATGCAAAATTGTATATCCTAGATCCCAAAAATGCTGACTTGGCAGATTTAGCCACGGTTATGCCTGATGTGTATTATAAGAAGGAAGACATGATGACATGTATTGACCAATTTTATGAAGATATGATGAGTCGCAGTGAAGAAATGAAACAGATGCCTAACTATAAGACGGGAGAAAACTATGCTTATTTAGGTTTATCTCCCCATTTTTTAGTCTTTGATGAATATGTTGCTTTTATGGAGATGCTTGTTTCTAAGGAAAATACCGCTGTGTTAACCAAACTAAAACAAATTGTTATGTTAGGTAGACAAGCAGGTTTTTTCCTTATTCTCGCCTGTCAACGACCAGATGCAAAATATCTTGGGGATGGCATTCGTGATCAGTTTAATTTTAGAGTCGCTTTAGGGCGTATGAGTGAGCTCGGATATGGCATGATGTTTGGAAGCGATGTGCAAAAGCAATTTTTTCTAAAACAGATCAAAGGAAGGGGCTATGTCGATAAAGGGGATAATGTCATATCTGAATTTTATACACCACTTGTCCCCAAAGAACATGATTTTTTAAACGAAATTGCTAAACTAGCCCAATAAAGGCTGCACAGTGCGGCGGCGTGCGAAGCGAAAGCCGCCGTGCTGGGCTAAGCCTGCGTGGCGACAGCCACGCCTTAACCCCCCATTTCTAACAGGGGGGTAGAAAAACAATAAGAAACTGTTCCAAAGACCAATAACACCTAATGGCACAACGGTTTGGAGCATATAAAGAAGATGTCAGCTTTTACGATTTAGTTGACATCTTTTTTGTGTTGGGAGGAAAGTATATGAATCAAATACCTTGGTATCAACGATTAAAAGAAAAACGATTGGAATACGGTGTGTCGCAAAATAAACTGGCTGTTCATATTGGAATTTCAAGACAATATATTAGTGAAATTGAAACGGGTAAAGTGACTCCGACTCAAACATTACAAAATACTATGTTCAATGTTTTAGAACAATTTAATCCAGATGCTCCACTCGCAATCTTATTTGATTATGTACGTATTCGATTTTTAACGACAAACCCGAAGCCTGTCATTGAAGATATTTTGAAACTCAAAATGGAGTACATGTTACATGAGGATTTTGCGTTTTACTCTTATATGGAACAATACGTTTTTGGTGATATTGTCGTCATGGTTTCTCCTGATGAAGACAAAGGTTGTTTACTTGAACTTAAAGGAAAAGGCTGTCGTCAATTTGAAAACTTTTTATTAGCCCAGCAACGAACATGGTTCGACTTTTTTATGGAAGTGTTTCGGACTGGTGGTGTTTTTAAACGAATTGACCTTGCGATAAACGATAAGACAGGCATATTGGATATTCCGTTTCTAACAGAAAAATGCCGTCAAGAAGAATGTATCTCTGTTTTTCGTAGTTTTAAAAGCTACCGTTCTGGTGAACTCGTACAGAGTGAAGAAAAACCTGATATGGGAAATACGCTATATATTGGTTCTTTAAAAAGTGACGTGTACTTCTGTGCGTATGAAAAGGATTACGAACAATACGTAAAATACGGAACATCACTCGAAGATACAGATGTGAAAAACCGTTTTGAAATTCGTTTAAAGAATGATCGTGCTTATCACGCGATTGTAGATTTAATGACGTATGAAGATGCTGGACGAACCGCCTTTTCGATTATTAATCGATATATTCGTTTTGTCGATAAAGACGAAGAAAAACGTCGCAGCAACTGGAAAATGAATAAGGAATGGCAACGATTTTTGGATTTAGGTGTGAATAGAAAAATTTCTTTAACGACAAAGCCTGAACCTTACACTTTTGATAAGACACTCAGATGGCTAGCTCATCAAGTCGCCCCCACTTGGAAACTAGCGACAAAAATAGATGAACTCAATCAAACGAGTGTCATCAAAGACATGTTGGAACAGACAGAGTTATCCAAGCGCCATCAGAAAATACTCATGCAACAAACCATTCCTATCGAGAAAGTGATTCAACCGTTGTCAGATAACGATTGATTAACTTATGAAGGGAGAAATTCAAATGAACTTTGGCCAGAATCTATACAATTGGTTTTTAAGTAATGCACAATCTTTAGTATTAATGGCGATCGTTGTAATTGGAATTTATTTAGGCTTTAAACGAGAGTTTTCCAAACTGATCGGCTTTCTAATCATTGCGTTGGTTGCGGTTGGATTAGTCTTTAATGCAAGTGGAGTGAAAGATGTGTTGTTAAACCTATTTAACCGAATCATAGGGTCTTAAATTGTACCGTTTTTTGTGGAAGATAAGTGGTCTTCTTATGTTCTGCAAAAAAATGGTGATCCAAACGGTAGTGCGGAAGGGATTAACAAGCCTCATATGTGTATCAGCAGATAAAATACTGCTGCTTTTTTATGGCTATTTTTAATAAAAAGGATGTGAGTTTCTGTGGAAATGCAAGTTTTTATAACGAATCTTGGTAAATACAATGAAGGCGAAGTTAATGGCGCATGGTTTTCACCACCTATTGATTTTGAGGAAGTAAAAGAACGTATCGGTTTGAATGGAGAGTATGAAGAATATGCCATCTTTGATTATGAACTCCCTTTTGAAATCGGTGAATATACACCTATTTCCGAAGTGAACCGTTTATGTGCAAGGGTGGAAGAAATTGCAGGTACACCACTTTATGATTCTCTTTCCGAAGTTCAAAACTATTGGTTTAACAGTATCGAAGAATTACTGGAACACCAAGATGATATTATGTATTATCCCGATTGTAACAATATGGCAGATGTCGCAAGAGTGCTGGTAGAAGAAACAGGAATGTTAGGAGAAGTCCCTTCCAATCTACAAAACTATATTGATTATGAAGCCTTTGGGCGTGACCTAGAAATTGAGGGTAGTTTTCTAATTACGTCAAATGGTGTATTTGAATATACGCAGTAAGTCGCAGGGCAGCTTGTTATCATACAGGCTGCTTTTTTTCTGTACGAAAGGATGATTTCATGTGAAAAAACTAAAAAGCTATACCCGAATTTGGTCAGTCGAAAAAGTGATTTATGCCATTAATGATTTTCGTTTACCTTTTCCAGTCACATTCAATCAAATGTCTTGGTTTGTCCTCTCGCTTCTAGTGGTGATGTTACTTGGGAATCTTCCCCCACTCTCTTTAATTAATGGAGCGTTACTAAAGTATGTTGGAATTCCAGTTGGTTTGACATGGTTTATGAGTCAGAAAACATTTGATGGCAAAAAGCCGTATAGCTTCCTCAAGTCTGCATTGACCTATTGGTTTCGATCTAAAGCTACGTATGCAGGAAAACCTATCAAACTACAACGTGTGAAAGTAAATGAAAATATCACAGCTGTAAGGAGTGAAGTCCATGCGTTATCCGATTAAATATCTTGAAAACAATCTTATTTTCAATTATGACGGCGAGTGTTTTGCGTATTATGAGCTGTTGCCATATAATTATTCGTTTTTATCGGAGGATGAAAAAATACAGGTGCATGACCATTTCCGTCAATTAATTGCACAGAATCAAGACGGCAAAATTCATGCCTTACAGATTAGTACCGCAAGCAGTATTCGTTCGGTACAGGAACGAAGTAAAGAGTTAGTGTCGGGGCGTTTACAAAACGTCGCCTATGAACGTATCGACGACCAGACGGAAGCCCTTGTTTCCATGATTGGTGAACATCAAGTGGATTATCGTTTCTTTATCGGTTTTAAACTTTTGCTGAATGAAGAAGAAGTTAGTATGAAGTCAATGGGGAAGAACATCAAAAATTCACTTTCTTCATTTGTCCGTGATGTAAACCATCACCTGATGGGAGATTTTGTTTCCATGCCTCATGATGAAATCAGACGTTACTCTAAAATGGAATCTTTATTACAAAACAAAATTTCTAGACGTTTTAAGGTACGCCCGTTAGATAAAAATGACTTTGGCTATCTGATTGAACATCTTCACGGCCAAAGTGGAATTGCTTATGACAAGTATGATTATGCTATTCCCCTAAAGAAATTAAAAAGGGAAACTCTAGTGAAGCATTATGATCTGATTAAACCGACTCGTTGTTTAATTGAGGAAAACCAACGTTATTTAAAAATCGAGCAGGAAGAACAAACAACGTATGTGGCATACTTTACGATTAATTCTATTGTCGGTGATCTAGAGTTTCCATCCGACGAAATTTTTTATTATCAACAACAACAATTCGAATTTCCAATTGATACGTCCATGAATGTAGAAATAGTCACCAACAAAAAGGCCTTGTCTACGGTGCGGAATAAGAAAAAGGAATTGAAAGACTTGGATAATCATGCATGGGAATCCGATAATGAAACAGGCAGCAATGTCATCGACGCATTGGAACAGGTCAATGAATTAGAAGATGTGCTCGACCAAAGTAAAGAATCAATGTATAAGTTAAGCTATGTCATTCGCGTATCTGCTTCTAATGCAGACGAACTCAAACAGCGTTGTAATGAGGTCAAAGATTTTTATGATGATTTAAACGTAAAACTGGTTCGTCCATTTGGAGATATGATCGGTTTACACAGTGAGTTTATCCCAGCCAGTAAGCGGTATATGAATGACTATATCCAATACGTTACATCCAACTTTTTAGCAGGACTTGGGTTTGGCGCAACGCAAATGCTTGGAGAAACGGAAGGAATATATTTTGGCTACAACCTGGACACAGGAAGAAATGTATATCTCAATCCAAGCCTAGCTAGTCAAGGCGTAAAAGGTTCTGTTACCAATGCATTAGCTTCTGCATTCTTAGGTTCACTTGGTGGTGGGAAATCCTTTAGTAATAACCTTCTTGTCTATTATTCGGTACTATTTGGAGGTCAAGCCCTGATTGTTGATCCAAAGGCGGAACGGGGAAACTGGAAAGAAACGTTGCCTGAAATTGCTCATGAAATAAATATTGTCAATTTAACGAGTGAGGAAAGCAACAAAGGATTACTTGATCCTTTTGTCATTATGAAAAAGAAAAAGGATTCGGAAAGTCTTGCGATTGATATTCTTACTTTCCTCACTGGTATATCGAGTCGAGATGGAGATAAATTCCCTGTATTAAGACGAGCGATTCGAGCTGTCGGTCAACAGGAGGAACGTGGTTTGCTTCTTGTGATTCATGAATTAAGAAGTGATCCTAATCCATTAGCTGGTCCTATTGCTGACCATATTGAAAGTTTTACCGACTATGACTTCGCTCACCTTTTGTTTTCGGATGGTACGGTGGAAAATTCGATCAGCTTACAAAAACAGTTGAATATGATTCAAGTCGCGGATTTGGTGTTACCAGATGCAGAAACAAGTTTTGAAGAATATACGACGATGGAACTGCTTAGTGTCGCCATGTTGATTGTTATTTCTACTTTTGCATTAGACTTTATCCATTCCGACAGAAGTGTATTCAAAATTGTAGACTTGGATGAAGCTTGGAGTTTCCTGCAAGTAGCACAAGGAAAGACTTTATCTAACAAGCTAGTACGTGCAGGTCGTGCCATGAATGCTGGTGTGTATTTTGTTACACAGAACGCCGATGATCTAACCGATGAAAAGCTCAAAAATAATATCGGTGTCAAGTTTGCCTTTCGTTCCAGAGATATGACGGAAATTAAGAAAACACTTCAATTCTTTGGTGTGGATTCGGAAGATGAATCGAATCAAAGGCGATTACGGGAACTGGAAAACGGGCAATGTTTAATTCAAGACTTATATGGACGTGTGGGGATTATTCAAGTTCATCCTGTCTTTGAAGATTTATTTCATGCTTTTGACACTCGACCTCCTGTAAGTGAAAAGGAAACGAGGTGACAATATGAACAAACAAAAATTGAAAAAGATTGTCCTGACGGTGGCACTCATAGGTGCTGCCGTTTTTCTATGTCTTCTTTTACTTGGTACGTTTGCTCAAGCAGCTGGATTAGTTGATGATACAGTATCAGAGGATAATTTGTATTCTAAATATGCCCTTGATCACTACCAACTCGACTTTTATGTCGATACAGGTTGGGATTGGCTGCCGTGGAATTGGAATGATGGCATCGGAAAACAAGTTATGTATGGGCTCTATACCATTACAAATTTCATCTGGATTATTAGCTTGTATTTGTCTAATGCGACAGGCTACTTAATTCAACAAGCCTATTCTCTCGATTTTATTTCACAAACGGCAGATGCCATCGGAAAAAACATGCAAACATTAGCTGGGATTACTGCAAGTGGTTTCAGCAGTTCTGGATTTTATGTAGGCTTCTTGCTTCTTTTCATTTTAGTGATAGGCATTTATGTGGCATATACAGGATTAATGAAACGAGAAACGACAAAAGCCATTCGAGCGATTCTAAACTTTTTAGTCGTGTTTATCTTGTCAGCTTCTTTTATTGCCTATGCACCAACCTATATTACTAAAATTAATGATTTTTCTGCTGATATTAGTCAAGCAAGTTTAGATTTGGGAACAAAAATCTTAATGCCTAGCTCTACTAGTCAGGGAAAAGATAGTGTCGATTTAATACGGAATAACCTCTTTTCGATTCAAGTGGAGCAACCATGGTTACTGTTGCAGTTTGATGATTCGGATAAAGACACGATTGGCGAAGAACGTGTTGAAAGCTTGGTTTCTATCAATCCTGATACGAATAACGGAAAAGATCGGGAAGATGCTGTAAAAGCAGACATTGAAGATCACGACAATAAAAACTTAACCATTACGAAGACCACCACTCGCTTAGGGATGGTCTTCTTTTTAATTCTATTCAATATCGGGATTTCAATTTTTGTATTTCTTCTATCGGGAACGATGATTTTCTCGCAAATTCTGTTTATTATCTATGCGATGTTTCTGCCCATTAGTTTTTTACTTTCCATGATACCAACTTTTGAAAACATGGGAAAACAAGCGATTATGAAATTGTTTAATGTGATTATGCTTCGGGCTGGCATTACATTGATTATTACAATTGCCTTTAGTATTTCATCCATGCTTTACAGCTTAACAACAAGTTATCCGTTTTTCTTGATTGCCTTTTTGCAGATCGTGACGTTTGCAGGCATTTACATGAAACTCGGTGACATTATGAGCATGTTCAAACTTCAAAGTAGTGACTCGCAACAAGTCGGACGTCAAGTCATGCGCCGTCCGTATCGAATGTTCAATCGGGGCAGCCGTCGATTGCAACGTACGATCGGGCGCACCCTTGCAGGGGCAACAGCTGGAGCAACGGTCGGGGCAATGGTTGGAAAATCTAAGCAAACAAAAGGTTCCTTCTCCCCTATTCGACCGTTACAGCGGCTAACATCAACTTCAAAGAGCAATAAAGAACGTTCAAATGACAATACAAAACCAACAACTTTGAGCCAGAAAGTAGGTCAAGTAACAGGTAAAATGGTTGGTGCGAAAAATCAAATCCGTGCGAATATAGACCACCGCAAGGAGCAATTGCATGATTTACCTACTACTGCTCAATATGCAGTGATGCAAGGAAAAGAACAGCTTACAAAACCTGCCCGTGATTTTAAAGATGGCATGAAACAAGCAAAGGAAAAAAGACAGCAAGTAAATAAAGCACGTGAAGCAAAACATCGTCAAACGATTGCAGATAGGCGGCAAGCATTGGATAAAAAGCGTACCCCTTCTCGGAAGACTGCCAGTCATGAACGGCCAGTCGCGCAAAATGTCAATGAATCTGTAAATCGGGATGGATTAAAGAATCCAACTGTTGAACAAAAACAAACGACAAGACCTGTCACAAAAAACGGGCATATGAAGCAATTCAAATTACAACGAGAGTTATCGAGTCCAAACAGAAAAGAACATCTGGTTCATGCCGAAAATCTCAAAAAACCTATTAAAAAAGGAACTCGAACTCTCAATGAAGAACGTTCCCGACCAAAAACTAGTCGGACAATCATCAAGCGTCCTTCTAAACCGTTGAAACGTACAAATCAGAAACAATTCACTAAGCGTCCAATGCATGAAACTAGGAGGGAACGCCGATGAAAGTCATGAAATTAAAGATCATGTTAATTGCTTGCGGAATAGGCTTTCTTGCCTTTTTAGGGCTGTTGACATTTGTAGCTATTTTTATATCAAATGAAGAACATTCATCGGATAACGGTGATTTCATTCATGATAAAGGCGATGTATCGGTCTCTGAAGATGTGTTAAAACATCAGCCAATGGTAGAAAAGTATGCACAAGAATATGGAATAAGTGAGTATGTCTCTACACTACTTGCCATTATTCAAGTAGAGAGTGGTGGAAAACTTCCAGATGTGATGCAGAGTAGTGAGTCTTTGGGACTTCCACCCAATTCTTTAGATACCGAAGCTTCGATTCGACAGGGCACAAAATACTTTTCAGATTTATTACGTTCCGCTGAAGCGAGTGGTGTCGATGAGAATACAGTCATTCAAGCGTATAACTATGGCGGTGCTTTTATTGATTACGTCGCAAAAAGAGACACACAATATAGCTTTGGATTAGCTGAAGGTTTTGCAAAAGAACGTTCAGGCGGCAGCAAAGTCACTTACTCGAACCCAATAGCCGTAAAGAAAAACGGCGGCTGGCGTTACCGTTATGGGAATATGTTTTATATCGATTTAGTGAGTCAATATTTTATCTCGCGGCAATTTGATGATGAATTAGTTCAAAGTGTTATGGATGAAGCATTAAAATATGAAGGTTTCCCCTATGTTTTTGGGGGTGACAATCCGAATACCTCGTTTGATTGTAGTGGACTGACACAATGGAGTTATCGAAAGGCAGGAATTAACTTGCCCAGAACAGCACAGCAGCAATATGATGCAACCGAGTCGATCCCTTTATCGGAAGCAAAGCCAGGGGATTTAGTGTTCTTTCATTCCACATATAATGCAAGAACCTATGTCACTCACGTTGGAATCTATGTTGGAAACAATCAAATGTATAACGCGGGCGATCCAATTGGTTATGCTGATTTAACTTCTTCCTACTGGCAAAAACATCTTATTGGAGCCGGGCGTATAAAACAATAGAGAGGGTTGGAATAGATGAAAAACTTTTTTAAGAAAAAAGAAAAACAAACGCTGGAAACAAAATCTAAAAAAACGAAAGTACGGACTGTTGGTACACGCAAAAAAACAGTAACTATTCTATGGGTACTACTCATTAGTAGCCTAGCCTTTGGAATTTATAAAAATTTTACAGCAATTGATCAGCATACCATTCATGAAAGAGAAATCATTGAAACTAGCATCATGGATACGAATGCGCTTGAAAGTTTCACGAAAAACTTTGTGAGAGATTACTACACATGGCAAAACGAAAAAGATTCCATTGAACAACGAGCGGAAAAAATCAATGACTACTTGACAGACGATTTACAAGCTTTAAATACCGATACCATAAGAGATGATATTCCTACTAGCTCTAGTGTGAGTAATATTGATATCTGGTCTGTGACACCAGAAAAGGATGATACGTATGCGGTTGTTTATTCGGTAGATCAAAAGATTACAGAGGATAAAGATAGCCAACAGATTCGTTCCACCTATCGAATGGTTCTCCATCAAGATCATGCAAGGAACTTAGTGATTATACAAAACCCTACCTTATGGAGTATACCGAATAAATCAGATTATGAGCCACAACAACCTGAAAGTAATGGAACAGTTGATTCTGATACAGTGCAAGAAGTGACCGAGTTTTTGGAGACATTTTTTACGTTTTATCCGACTGCCACGGATAAAAAACTTGCTTATTATGTGAAAGATAATGCTCTACCACCGATTGGTCAGGATTATTTATTTTCAGAGCTAGTCCATCCAGTATTTCAGACAGTAGATCACCAAATAAAAGTATGGGTTACTGTGAAATATATTGATGAAGCAACAAGAGCAACACAGTTTTCACAATATATACTCACATTAGAAAAAGATACAAATTGGATGATTGTAGAATAAAATTTTTTATTTTAAAATCACCACTTGCTCTTAAGCCATGAACAAGTGGTGGTTTTAAAAAAATTTTGTATATCAATATATATGCTGCTATATTATGGTTAATTAATTCATGTTTCAATATATTTGATTAAATGGGGGAATTTCGTGTTTTGTATAGAATTATATTGTTAAGACCTAATTTAATTTAGAGTTTTTTTACTCAGGTAATCTTTTGTTTTTCCATAGATATTGTTTATTGATTCTTCATACAATTACCTTTCCCTGATGATAACTAAAAGCTTACAGCAATTGATTAACCTACTGTTCATGAAAAGAAATCAAAGACTACTCGGCAAGAGGACTTACAAGTTTTAACTATTAATATCTTTGGGGAGGATATTCGTATTATTCCAGCATGAGAGATATTGATATCTGGTCAATGTTGGATAATGAAAAAATTATGCGCTTGTTTTCTTGGTGAATTAAAAGATTATAAAAGGTAAAAATAACTGAGCAGTCCTACCTATGAAATTTTGCTTTATTAAGATATTGCAGCAGGCCCATGTAGTTGAAAAAACTTACCTTATGGAGAATCCCAAAACAAATCAGATTATGGGTCACAACAACCTGTTAGTAACTGAATGATTGATTTGTGTTACTGTACAAGAAGTTCAAGAGTTTTGGAGATATTCTTTACATTTTGTCCGACTACAACTGTTAAAGAACTGCCTTATTATTAGGTATGTGATAAACAACTCTCTATCTTTGATTGATAAAGACTATACGTTTTCAGAGTTGATTAATTCAATGTTCAAGTGGTCTGGGGATTTCATAGTATATATTATAATTAGAGAAGAATATAAATTGGATGATCAATAAAAAAAACAGTGTAATCGGAAATACTTGGGAGAAGGACTTTATTTCTCTCCCATCACCTTAGTCAATGCGAAAATTTTTCTCTTCTTCTTATACTTAGAATATACTATGATAAAATGCTAGAGGGTTGAGATAGCCCAAAGCACAAAGGGAATTGAAAAAATTACTAGGTAACAGAACATAAGCCCCATTAAGTAGTGGCTTATTAAAAAATCACTTAAAGATTACTGTAATTTATTTGATAAAGTGGTGTTATTAATATTTTAAACATCTGACTAATGGGACTATTAGTGGATTAAACTAAATTGTCATATTTAAAGTATCTAATTTTAAAATTACTTACATTGGTTTGAGTGCACAAAGCTATTATATAGTCCAAGTTAATTTTTTGTTGATAAAAATAATAGTTATGACCCTCTTTTCCTTTTATAAAATAGTGGCCGTTATTATTAAATAATGAAAAGGAATCCAATGGTATTGATAAGCCTTTTCCAATGGCTTTTACGTATGATTCCTTGAGAGTCCAATATTCATAAAATGTAGAGAGTTTGTCTCGGTCAGGCCTACTATTAATAAAATCATATTCCTCTTTGGCGAAAAATTGTTTCGCAATTTCTAAATCAATAGGTTTAACTTTTTCTATGTCTATTCCAAGTGGTAAATTATCTGTCGCACATACCACCCACTCTTCAGAATGGGAAATATTAAAATGAAATGCATTTGGTACATCTATTAAAGGTTTACCATAATCATTATAAAGGAATGAAAAATTATCCGGATTTATCCCTTTTTTTTCAAATAGAACTTTCTGGATTAATAAAGTTCCGAATAGGCTCCGAACAGCTTCAGTTCTGTCTAGAATATTGATTAACTTTTCTTTTCTATCGGCAGGTATCTTCCTTGTATAATGTATAAAATCAGAATCAGTAACTTTATCTGGAATTTTTACAGCATATACATTCATCCCTTGGTCTCCCCTTTTTGCAATCTAAAAAACACAGTTAACAATTTTATTAAGATATTTTTATTTTGTAAATTAAAAATGCTAAGGTATCCTATCTCACCACTAATTTTAGGTGCTACTTGCTACTTTATTATATCTACTAAAGACTATTGGTTATTGTCTATTCACAGTAAAAACAACGATTTGATTACATTTATCGTATGTAAATGGTTCATTGTGTTTTCTCAGATTAAATTAATTAAGATAATTTAATCATAATGGAATAAGCAATAATTTTCTATTCTTAAGACTTTGCACTGCACTTCAAATACAACAAAGGGCTTGAATAATTTGAAAATAGATGATATAAAAGAGTTAATGAATTTTCCTAATAAATATACGAAAGGGGATTGACTTGAAAATGAGCAAATATTTTCCACTAACTGAGGCTCAGAAACGAATTTGGTATACAGATGCACTTTTTCCTAGGACTGCCACTTCTAATGTAGTTGTAAAGACAGAGTTTAAGAATTTAGATGAGGAACTTTTGAAAAAATCGATTGATTTATTCGTCTCACATAATGATATAATACGCGTTAGGTTACTTAAACAGCATGACCAAGAACCGGTTCAATATATAAGTAATGAACCGTTGATTTCGACTAAAGTTTTGGACTTAAGTATCTACAGTGAAAATCAATTAAACTTATGGTTTCAGGAGCAAGCAAAACAACCAATTCCATTATATGAGTCAAACCTTTATGAATTTACCATAATTAATTGGCATGATAAATCTTTTTTATTAGTAAAATGCCACCACATTATTATAGATGGTGTGTCTATAGATGCATTACTTCTTAACATTAGGAGTATATATGAAAGTCTAAGATCACATTCTGAAATAAACCACCTAAGTAAATATACACTACATCAATATACAACCTCAGAAAAAGAATACAAACAATCCGCCAGGTTCCAAAAGGATAATCATTTTTGGCAATCAGAGTTTGAATCTATCCCCGAATATTTAATTGAAAAGACTAATGCATTATATTCAAGAAGTTTACAAGCTAAACGTAAGGAATATAAGATTCCAGACACAACAAAAAATTTAATAGAAAAATTTTGTCAAGAAAATCAGATTAGTATTTATACCTTCCTTATGTCCGTATTATTTATCTATTTTTCCCGTACTGAGAATGAAAACGATTTTGTGATAGGAACATACTTAGCTAACCGAAAACGTAAGGAAAATGATGTTCTAGGTATGTTTGTAAGTACATTGCCATTTCGTATGGAAGTTTTTAACGAGATACAAACATTAGAATTCATTAAAAGCTTAAGCAAAAAACAAATGAAGTTAATGCGACATCAAAAGTATCCTTATAATCAGTTGATTCAGGATTTAAGAAAAAAGGGAAACGACATTAATCAGCTTTTTACTGTGGGTGTTGAGTATCAGGAAATGGAGGCAGATTTCCATCAAGTATTTAGTGGCCATGATTTTAATGGTATGAATTTCCACATTAAGAATTATACATTGAAGGAACAACTTGTTATTAATATTGATTATAGAACTGAACTGTTTCCTGATTATGAAATTGAATATTTAATAGGACGTCTATTTGTACTTATAAGAGATATAATTCAATTTCCTGAAAAGAACATAGGAGAGTTAAGTGTATGTACAAAGGAAGAACGAGGCAAAATCTTAAATGAGTTTAATGATACAGAAATGCCATATCCGAAAGAGAAAACAATCCATTCTTTGTTCGAAGAACAAGTGGAAAAGGACCCCCATCAAGTAGCTGTGGTATTTCAAGAAAAACAGCTTACTTATAAGGAATTGAATGAACGGGCAAACCGCTTAGCGCGTATTCTGAGACAACGTGGAGTAACCTCAGAAGACCGAGTAGGCTTATTAATGGAACGGTCATTGGATATGATTGTGGGGATGCTGGCGATATTAAAGGCGGGTGGCGCTTATTTGCCAATCGACCCTGCATATCCAGCTGAACGTATTGATTATATGCTTGAAGACAGTGGCTCTAAAATTGTGCTAAGTCAGACAAAAGTGATTGAACAGCTGTGGGAAGAAAAACAGTGGGAAAGCGATTGTCTGGATGTAAGAAAGATAGATTTTGAAGGAATAGATGAATCCAATTTGATGCCTGTAAACCAATCACGGAATTTGGCTTATGTGATGTATACTTCTGGAACAACAGGTCGTCCCAAAGGAGTCGAGGTCATACACCAGAATGTTGTGCGCTTAGTAAAAGAGACCAATTATGCAACACTTAATGAAAAACAGGTTCTTTTACAGTTGGCTTCTATTGCTTTTGATGCGTCCACCTTTGAAATATGGGGAGGTTTATTGAATGGAGCTAAATTGGTTATGATTGGTTCAAACCGTCCTACACTCGAGGAAATTGCCTTTACTTTAGAGCATGAAAAAATAACGACAATGTTCCTAACTACGGCATTATTTAATACAATGGTTGATCATCAATTAATGGCGTTAAAAGGAGTTCAACAGTTATTAATGGGTGGAGAAACTGTTTCTGTTTCACATGTTAAAAAAGCTTTATCATTGAATAGTTTACAACTAGTCCATGTGTACGGGCCAACAGAGAATACTACCTTTTCTTCTTACTATGTTGTGCCAGAGACATGGGAAGAAGAGTCTACTATTCCAATTGGTAAGCCTATTAATAACACTAAAATTTTCATTTTGAATGAGATGTTT